>CAZKVW010000044.1:1170-18872 GCA_964556285.1 uncultured Muribaculaceae bacterium | reverse complement strand
GAGCGTCGGATTCATAATCCGGAGGTCGTGGGTTCGGGTCCCACTCCCGCTACAGAGGCAAACAAGGAGTTGCAGAGCTTTCTGCAGCTCCTTTTCATCTGGCGGGAATTTTAAGCAATGTCTCAAGATTCCACACTGGAATGTTATTAATGCCATTCTGGATTTTACGTGGTATGTCATCCATAGATACGATTATCTTTGGATAGCTGTCGGCAATGGATTCAAGAGATTTGTATTCGCGTTCAGCAGTGTCATCGTTATCTAAAGTCCACGAAGACTGTACGTATAAGCGGTCGTCACGATTAATGCAGACAAAATCCACTTCGGCATCCTGCAACTTCCCCACATAGACCTCATATCCAGCCCGGCGCAATGCCTGAAAGACGTAATTTTCGAGCAGAGATCCTTGGCCATAACCATATCCCTCAAAAAGGTAGTTGTGGTAGCAGTTGTCGTTGGCATAATACTTTGCCGCGCCTTTCAGTATCTCTTTGCCCTTCACATCATATCTGTCTGCTTTAAGTATAAGGTAGGGCTCCTGCAAATATTCTATATAGCTCGATACAGTCTCGTAGTTCTGTTTTTTTGCCTTTGCCTCTTTCCGTTGCTGCTCATTATTAAGATAGTTGACTATGTTGCCGACAGATGCCAATGATGAGCTATTGTTCACAAGATAAGCGAATATCCGATCAAGCAATGCCGCATCCTTAATGTTATGCCGCTCGACGATGTCTTTCAGCAGTGAGGTATAACGTCCGCTCTATGCCATTGTCGAAACTATTGCCGTTCCAATAATTAAGTTCTGCTATCTTTTCAAGTCTTTCGTCCATACCTGTTGCATTTGGAGCAAAGATGACAATAAGAATTCAAATACATTTGAAAAATTATCCGGTCAGCTTGTCCGGCTATTGTTCAGGCAGATAACAAAGCAAGCGGCCCGGCAATATGCCGGGCCGCTTGTGGTCCCTGCAGGGCATGATCCTGCGACTCCCTGATTATGAGTCAGGTGCTCTAACCAACTGAGCTAAGGGACCGGTAAGGCTGTGCAGCTCGTCAGACCTTGATTTCAACCTCCACGCCGGAAGGCAGCTCGAGCTTCATCAGGGCGTCAACGGTCTTGGCGTTGCTGTCCTCGATGTCGAGCAGACGGCGGTAGGAGTCGAGCTCAAACTGCTCACGGGACTTCTTGTTGACGAAAGTCGAACGGTTGACCGTAAATATCTTCTTGCCCGTAGGAAGAGGAATCGGCCCGTTGACCCTCGCGTTGGTGGACTTGACCGTCTCCACGATCTTGGCCGCCGACTTGTCCACGAGCATGTGGTCAAATGACTTGAGCTTAATTCTTATTCTCTGGCTCATATCAGTAATGCATTTAATTATTCATCGTCAGACACCTTGTACCCGCTCTTCTCCACAATATCCTTGGCAAGAGAGGCAGGCACCTCGGCATAATGATCAAAAGTCATCGTGCTGGTGGCGCGTCCAGAAGAGAGCGTGCGCAACACGGTCACATATCCGAACAGCTCGGACAGAGGGACAAACGCCTTGATGACACGTGCCCCGGAAGCATCCGAGTCCATCCCCATAATCTGCCCGCGACGGCGGTTGAGGTCGCCAACGATATCACCCATATACTCCTCCGGAGTCACTACCTCAAGGCTCTCGATAGGCTCAAGGAGCACCGGATGGCACTTGGGGGTGGCATGGCGGAAAGCCATACGCGCGGCAAGCTCAAATGAGAGCTGGTCGGAGTCCACCGGGTGGAACGAGCCGTCCAGCAGCACCACCTTGAGCGACTGGACTTCGTAACCGGCGAGACAGCCGTTGGCCATCGCGGACTCAAAGCCCTTCTGCACAGAGGGGATAAACTCCTTGGGAATGTTGCCGCCCTTGACCTGGTTGTCAAACTGGAGTCCGGTCACGCCCTCATCGGCAGGCCCGATCTCGACTATGATATCGGCAAACTTGCCTCGGCCGCCGGTCTGCTTCTTGAACACCTCACGATGCTGCACCGTAGTGGTGACAGCCTCCTTGTAGTTGACCTGAGGGGCGCCCTGGTTGATTTCCAGCCCGAACTCTCTCTTGAGGCGGTCAATAATGATGTCCAGATGCAGCTCGCCCATGCCGCTGATAACGGTCTGCCCGGTCTCATGGTCGGACTTGACAGTGAACGTGGGATCCTCCTCGGCGAGCTTGGCAAGGGCAATGCCCAGCTTGTCCAGGTCGCCTTGGGTCTTGGGTTCCACGGCAATCCCAATCACCGGGTCAGGGAACTTCATCGACTCCAGCGTGATAGGATGCGACTCGTCGCAAATGGTGTCGCCAGTGCGCAGATCCTTGAATCCGACCGCAGCGCAGATGTCACCGGCCTCCACGAACTCGATAGGGTTCTGATGGTTGGAGTGCATCTGGTACAGGCGGGCCACTCTCTCTTTCTTGCCCGAGCGCACATTGAGCACATACGAACCGGCATCAAGATGACCGGAATACGCCCTGATGAACGCGAGACGGCCAACAAAGGGATCTGTAGCAATCTTGAACACCAGCCCGCAGAACGGGGCCTTGGCATCCGGCTCACGGATCTCCTCCGCGTCGGTGTGAGGGTTCGTGCCCTTGACCGCGCCCTTGTCCAGAGGCGAGGGCAGGTAGCGCACCACCGTATCCAGCAGGAACTGGACGCCCTTGTCCTTGAACGAAGACCCGCAGCAGGCCGGCACAATCTTCATCTCGATGGTGCCCTTGCGCAGAGCCGCGATAATCTCATCCTTGGTCAGGCTGTCGGGGTTCTCGAAGTACTTCTCCATGAGGGACTCGTCGCACTCGGCGGCGGCCTCCAGCATCTTGTCCCTCCACAGGGCGGCCTCTCCGGCCAGCTCCTCGGGGATCTCCTTGACCTCGTAGTTGACAAGCTCTTCCTCGGTGTAGTAGTAGATCGCCTTCATGTCGATGAGATCTACCAGCCCCTTGAACTTGTCCTCAGCCCCTATAGGGATGCATACCGGCACCGCACGGGCCCCGAGCTTCTTCTTGATGTCCTCGACACATGCGAAGAAGTCTGCCCCGACACGATCCATCTTGTTGACATACGCAATCTTGGGGACTCCGTACTTGTCAGCCTGACGCCATACGGTCTCGGACTGCGGCTGTACGCGCCCTACAGCGCAGAAAGTCGCGATGGTGCCGTCCAGCACACGCAGGGAACGCTCCACCTCAACAGTAAAATCAACGTGTCCCGGAGTGTCTATAAGGTTAATCTGGTACGTGTCACCGCCGTAATGCCAAAACGCGGTGGTGGCGGCGGAAGTGATGGTGATACCTCTCTCCTGCTCCTGGACCATCCAGTCCATTGTGGCGGCACCCTCGTGCACCTCACCGAGCTTGTGTATCTTGCCGGTGTAGTAGAGGATGCGCTCGGACGTGGTCGTCTTGCCGGCATCAATGTGAGCCATGATGCCGATGTTCCTCGTGAATTTAAGGTCTCTTTTGGCCATCTATGCTGTATCGGTTAGAAACGGAAGTGGGCGAACGCCTTGTTGGCCTCGGCCATCCTGTGCATATCCTCCTTGCGCTTGAACGCGCCACCCTCATTGTTGTATGCGGCGACAATCTCGGCGCAGAGCTTCTCTGCCATCGAGTGTCCGGAACGCTTGCGGGCAAACGCAATCATATTCTTCATGGAGACGGAGATCTTCCTTTCCGGACGCAGCTCGGTTGGCACCTGGAAGTTGGCGCCGCCGATACGGCGGGACTTGACCTCGACCTGCGGGGTCACGTTCTCGAGCGCTTTCTTCCAAATATCGATAGGAGCCAATTCAGAATCTTTCATCTTCTCGCCTACCATGTCAATGGCATCGTAAAAAATAGAATACGCGATACTCTTCTTTCCGTCCAGCATAAGGTTGTTCACGAAACGGGTCACGCTCGTGTCGTGGAACTTCGGATCAGGAAGTAGAATCCTCTTTTTAGGCTTCGATTTTCTCATTTTCTGAAAAAAGTAAAAACAGGTGGAGATTACTTCTTAGCGGCCTTGGGTCTCTTGGCGCCGTAGAGCGAGCGGGACTGTGTCCTGCCCTCTACGCCTGCCGTATCCAATGCGCCCCTAAGGATGTGATAGCGCACACCCGGCAAGTCCTTGACACGGCCTCCGCGAACGAGCACAATGGAGTGCTCCTGGAGATTGTGCCCCTCACCCGGAATGTAGGCGTTGACCTCTTTGGCGTTGGAGAGACGTACACGGGCAACCTTCCGCATGGCGGAGTTAGGTTTCTTGGGGGTCGTTGTATAGACCCTGAGGCATACGCCACGCTTCTGAGGGCAAGCATCCAGAGCGCGGGATTTCGAACTTACGACAATCTTCTCGCGCCCTTTGCGTACAAGCTGTTGAATTGTAGGCATAAATGGTTGTTAAACTATTATTTCGCCTCCCTTGTATGAGAGGAACGGCAAAAGTACCGCATTTTTTTCAGAAATGCAAGCGCGGACAAAAGAAAGCTTCGCCTCCCCCTGTCATTCTGAGGGAGGCGAAGCCTGACGAAGAATCTATATTCCAACCGCCCCTGCGGGAGAAAATCAGTTGAGGCCGGCGAACTCGATGTCGGTCAGCTGGCGCTGGCGCAGGTCATCGTTGACGGAAGCCTTCTTGAGCCACTCCTTTGCTGTGGCGTTCTTGCTCTGGCGGGCGGCGATGATGGCGCGCAGGTAGCACACCGACGCCTCCTTGCTGGTGGCAGCGGCCTCAGCCTCGGCAATCTGGCCGTTGAGGATGTACGCAAGCACCTTGTTGTGCTCAAATCCGGGGGCGTCCGCAAGCTCTGCGGCGGCCTGGGCATAATTGCCGCTGAGGATGTCCACTACGCCGAGGTTGGCCTTGCTGTCATCCGTGCCGGCAGCCTTGAATGCGGACTCGGCGGCGGAGAGGTCACCCTTGCGCAGAGCGATGACGCCTTTGGCGTTCTGGAGGTCGCTGTCCTGGGTCTTGACTGCGGCGAACGCCTTGTCGGCCTTGTCCACGTCACCCTCTTCGAGATAGACGACACCGATGTTGAAACGGGCGCGGTCGCTGTCGAACTTCCTCACTGCGGTATTGTAGATGTCAATCTTCTTGTCGGCTCCCTTGACCAGGGTGGCGGCGCGAAGCAGGGCCTCCTCATCGAGGTCGTCGATGTTGTCGTCAACAAGCTTCTTGAGCTCGCTCGCGGTGTAGTTCTGATACTCCACGTTGGCGATGAAGCGGGCGCGGCGCAGCTCGGGCAGCACCTCACCCTTGAGCTCTGTGTAGATTTCGGACATGTTCTTGATCTCGCTCTCGCGCACCGCAGGGTCGCTGTACATCGAGAGTACACGCAGAATCAAGTCCTTATCCTGGATGTCAGACTTGGAGACCAGCTCCTGGAATCCCTCCCAGTCCTGACCGACGCTCTTGACATTGTGATCCTCGCCGCTGTTCTTGATGACCTTGTTCCATGCGGCCTCGGCCGAGTTGGCGCGCCTGTCGGAGAGCTTCTCGTTGAGAGCCTCGCCGCCGTCAGGGGACGCGTAAGCCACGACTTCAGTGCTCACAAGAGACTTGCGCTGGTTGCTCTTGATCTCCTCGAGAGCGGCCTGGAAGTTCTTGATGGAGTCGCCCTTGAGCTGGCTGCCGCGCACGTCGGCGTTGTTGATGGCATAGAGGATCTGGCCTTCGGAAGTCTGTGAGATGAAGTCCTGGTAGTTGTCAGCCTTGAGAGGCACACGCCCGTCCTTCTTGACGAGCATATAGGTGGTGTTGGCTCCGTCGGCGACCTTTTTGGAAGGAAGCTGCACCGACTTGCTCTTGATGGTTGCAACGCCCCTGAGCTCCAGATAAGACTTCTCCATGCCCTTGACATAAGGGATGGTGATCTGCTCAGTCACGGTCGAGCCGGCGCTGGGGACCACTTTGTAATTGTCTTTGACCTTCTCTCCCTGATAGGTGAGCACATCGCCAGCCGCCTCGCCGCCGTCATAGACGATGACAGGCGTTACCTTGAGGATAGCCTTGGAGTTGAAATAATCCTTGGGATAGGTGACAGTGACCTTGGCATTGACCTGTCCGGCCACGACCTCGAGCACCTCGGGGTCGCAGGTGACAATGACATTCTCTGCCTGCTCCGCCATCTTGCTGGAAGACGAGCATGCGGCCGCACCGCAAATCATCGCGGCAGCGGCAAGCGCCATATAAAAAATCCTTTTCATAAAATATAATTGGATAAATATTTGCCTTTCGTAACCAATTTCGCAAATATAGCTTTTTACTTCGAAAAACATCGTGCGCCAAGAAAAATAAGTTGGCGCGTAACCGTCCCTTGCGCAAAACCCTCCGTCCCAAGTCTAACACTCTGGGCCGGAGGGCTGGCTGTGCGCCCCGCACGGGTGTGCGGGGAAACGTCAAAAGATTACTTTGTCTCGGGGGCCTGCGCCTCCTCGGCAGCCGGAGTCTCAGGAGCGGCGGCAGCCTCCGCTGCAGGAGCTTCCGCAGCCGCTTCGGCCGGAGCCTCGGCAGGAGACTCTGCCGCAGGGGCGGCCTCAACTGCGGGAGCCTCGGCTGCAGGAGCCTCGGGAGCGGCTGCAGCTTTCTTGCCCGAACGGCGGCGGGTGGCCTTCTTGGCCGGCTTGGCGGAGGAAGCGAGAGCAGCCTCGTTGAAGTCGACAAACTCTATGAGAGCCATCTCCGCCCCGTCACCCTGACGAAATCCTGTGTGGAGCACTCTCGTATAGCCTCCCGGGCGGTCAGCCACGGCTGGGCCGATGGTGCGGAACAGCTCAGCCACCGCATACTTGTCCTTGAGATAGCTGAACACGATGCGGCGGGAATGGGTCGTGTCGTTCTTGGACTTGGTCACAAGCGGCTCAACGTATGACTTGAGCGCCTTGGCCTTGGCCACCGTAGTCTGGATCCTCTTGTGCATGATCAGCGAATTGGCCATGTTGGAGAGCATCGCCTTGCGGTGCGCACTTTTGCGTCCGAGGTGATTGACTGATTTATTGTGCCTCATGGTAGATGTTAAATATTCTTTTTCTTGGGTTCAATGTTGTACTTGCTGAGATCCATGCCGAACGAGAGTTTCATCTTGTCCAGGAGGACGTCAATCTCGCCGAGGGACTTGCGCCCGAAGTTACGGAAACGCATCAGCTCGCTGCGCGAATACGAGACGAGATCAGCAAACGTGTCTATGTCAGCAGCCTTGAGGCAGTTGTATGCCCTCACAGACAGCCCCACGTCAGACAGCTTGGTCAGCAGGCTGTGCCTAATGCGCATGGACTCCTCGTCAAGCTCCTTGGACTCGGTCTCCGGGCTGTTCTCAAACGCCAGCTTGTTGTCGTCCGTAAACAGCTTGAAGTGGTAGATGAGGATGTTGGCCGCGTCCTGCAAGGCTGCACTGGGGGATATGGACCCGTCGGTCTGAATCTCAATGACCAGCTTCTCGTAGTCGGTCTTCTGCTCGACACGCCAGTTCTCCACGGTCCAGTTGACCTTGCGGATAGGGGTGTAGATGGCGTCAATGGGGATGGTGCCTATAGGGGTATTGTCGTCCCTCATCTCCTCGGCGGGCACGAACCCGCGCCCCTTGGTGATGTTAAGGGTTATCTCCAGCTTGACGGACGGCTCCATGGAGCAGATGTGCAGGTCAGGATTCAACACCTTGAACGAAGACAATCCCTTGTTGATATCTCCTGCGGTAAACTCATCCTTGCCGCTGATCACGACATTCGCCGTCTCAGAGTCTGCCGAATCAACCATCCTCTTGACCCTCACCTGCTTGAGATTAAGGATAATCTGCTGCATGCCCTCAATCACGCCAGGGATGGTCGCGAACTCCTGGTCCACGCCGCTGATCTTGATCTGGCTGACAGCAAATCCCTCCAGAGAAGCCAGCAGGATGCGGCGAAGCGCGTTGCCGATGGTCTGCCCGTAGCCGGGTTCCAGAGGCTTGACCTCAAAACGCCCGACTGTATCAGTCCCCTCAAGCATTATAACCTTGTCCGGTTTCTGAAATGCTAAGATTGCCATAATACTCTTCTGTGTGTTAGGTGTTATTCTACTTGGAGAACAGGTCAACGATGAGCTGCTCGTTGATGTTCTCCGGGATGTCCGCGCGCGCCGGGACGTTGAGGTACTTGCCGGTCAGAGTGTTCTTGTCAAACTCCAGCCAGGGGTACTTGGCATGCGAGGCGACGCTCGCCTGAATGACCTCAAGGCTCTTGGAACGCTCCCTGACAGCCACCACGTCGCCGGGCTTGACCTGCGCTGACGGGATGCCGCACACCTCTCCGTTAAGAGTGATGTGGCAGTGGTTGACGAGCTGTCGGGCGGCCGCCCTTGTGGGGGCTATCCCGAGACGGTACACGATGTTGTCAAGCCTGGACTCGAGGAGAATGATGAGGTTCTCACCCTTCTGCCCCTGCATGCGGCTGGCCTTCTCGTAGGTGTTGTGGAACTGGCGCTCGAGGACTCCGTACATGTACTTGACTTTCTGTTTCTCCTTGAGCTGCGTCCCGTACTCCTTGGTCTTCTTGCGCTTGGAGGCGAGGCCGTGCTGCCCCGGAGGATAGTTTCTCTTCTCAAAGTACTTGTCTGAGCCGAAAATGGGCTCGCCGAACTTGCGCGCTATCTTGGTGCGTGGACCTGTATATCTTGCCATAATGTAATGTTTGCTTTAGGGGGTTAAACTTTACGGCGGCCCTTGGGTCTGCATCCGTTGTGCGGCATAGGAGTGACGTCAATAATCTCGGTCACGGTGATGCCTGAGTTGTTGATAGTCCTGATCGCGGACTCGCGCCCGGCGCCAGGCCCCTTGACATAGACCTTGACGCTGCGCAGCCCGGCGTCATACGCCGTCTTGGAAGCGTCCTCGGCCGCCATCTGGGCAGCGTAGGGAGTGTTCTTCTTGGATCCGCGGAACCCGCACTTGCCGGCGGACGACCACGAGATGACCTGGCCCTGGTTGTTGCTCAGGGACACGATAATGTTGTTGAAAGTCGATGAAACATGGGCCTGGCCATAGGATTCGACCTTGACAACTCTCTTTGATGCAGTAGCTTTCTTTGCCATAGTTCATCAATCTTTACTTGGTAGCCTTCTTCTTGTTTGCCACAGTCTTCTTGCGTCCCTTGCGGGTGCGGGCGTTGTTCTTGGTGCTCTGCCCGCGCACAGGGAGTCCCAGACGGTGACGAATGCCGCGATAGCAGCCTATATCCATCAGGCGCTTGATATTCATCTGAACCTGGGAACGGAGCTCGCCCTCGATGACGTACTCGCTTCCGACCTCGGCGCGGATTGCCGCGACCTGCTGGTCGTTCCAATCCCCGACCTTGATGCTGGGGTCGATGCCGCACTTGTCCAAGATCTTCCTGGCGGAGCTGCGGCCGATACCGAAGATATAGGTGAGACCTATCTCTCCAATTTTGTTGTTGGGTAAATCAACACCGGCTATTCTTGCCATAATACCTGTATTAGTCTGTTATTTGTTTGTACAACTGAACACTATCCCTGACGCATCTTGAACTTCGGGTTCTTCTTGCAGATCACATAGAGACGGCCTTTGCGCCGCACTATCTTGCAATCCTCACTGCGCTTCTTGATGGATGTCTTGACTTTCATATTATCTCGATTTTACTTTCTCTCTATTTGTATCTGAAAGATATCCTGCCCTTGGTCAGGTCATACGGCGAGATCTCCACGCGCACCCTGTCTCCGAGGAGGATGTGTATAAAGTGCATGCGCATCTTGCCGGAGATGTTGCAGAGCAGGACGTGACCGTTCTCCAGCTCCACCTTGAACATCGCGTTGGGGAGAGTCTCGATGACCCTGCCGTCTTGTTCTATCGCTACTTGTTTCGACATTAAGACAAATCTAATTGTTAAACTGCGGCCATGCTGCCTTTCTCGATATAATCAAATGTGGACAGCTGCTCCGCCTTGCCCCGTCGCACCACGACCGTCAGCTCGTAATGAGCCGCGTTGAGGTGGTCGGCGGTATGCACCGCCCAGCCGTTGCGGGACAGGTATACCGCCCTGCTGCCGGCGTTGATCATCGGCTCTATGCATATCACCATCCCCTCAACAAGGTGAGTGCCCCTGCCGGGCCTGCCGTAATTGGGCACCCCCGGCTGCTCGTGCATTTCGCGTCCGAGCCCGTGGCCCTCCAGCTCACGCACCACAGAGAATCCGAACGACTCCGCGTACGACTGCACGGCGTAGCCGATGTCACCCACCCGGTTGCCGGCCACGGCGGCGCCAATGCCCCTGTAGAGGGACTCCTTGGTGACGTCCAGCAGCTTGCGCGTCTCGGGGGTAACCTCCCCTACCGCGAAAGTGTACGCCGAATCCCCGTTGTAACCCTTGTACAGGGTGCCTATGTCCGCAGTGACGATATCGCCCTCCTTGAGGACATAGTCGGACGGGAACCCGTGCACGACCACATCATTGACAGAAGTGCATATAGCGGCGGGGAAACCCTCAAACCCGAGGAAACTCGGGATAGCCCCGCTGTCGCGGATGAATGTCTCCGCGACCTTGTTCAGCTCCTTGGTCGTGACGCCCGGCGCCACAACCTTGCCTACCTCCGCCAGCGTCTTGGAGACGATGATGGCGTTCTCGCGCAGGAGTTCAATCTCTTCCTCTGTCTTAGGCCTGACCATAAGCTTTGAAAATCCTCACACTCTTACATGCCCGAACGTCCAGTCAGACGCCCGGTCTTCATAAGCCCGTCGTAATGACGCATCAGCAAATAGCTCTCAATCTGCTGGAGAGTGTCCAGCACGACCCCGACCATAATCAGCAGCGAAGTGCCTCCGAAGAAGCTCGCAAACTGGTTGTTGATGCCCGCCATCATGGCAAAGGCGGGGAGGATCGCGATGAGAGCGAGGAAAACGGAGCCCGGCAGGGTAATCTTGGTCATGATGTCATCAAGATAATCCACCGTCTTCTTGCCAGGCTTGACCCCGGGGATAAATCCGCCGTTCTTCTTCATGTCCTCGGCCATCATCGTAGGGTTGACGGTGACGGAGGTATAGAAATAGGTGAACACTATCACCAGCGCGGCGAAGAGGAAATTGTACCAGAATCCTGTGTAGTTGCTCAACGTGGCGGCGAGACCGCGTGTCGCGTCAAAGCGGGAGAAGAGGATGGGGAACAGCATCAGCGCCTGGGCAAAGATGATAGGCATCACGCCCGCAGCGTTGATCTTGAGCGGGATGTACTGGCGCACGCCGCCGTACTGCCTGTTGCCCACAACTCTCTTGGCATATTGCACGGGGACACGGCGGACACCCTGCACGAGCAGGATTGCCGCGACAAGCACAAAGAACCAGATCAGGAACTCTATGATCAGCAGGAGCAGGCCGCCGTTGGTGGTGGTGAGCTTCTCGCCAATCTCCGCCATGAGCGCGTAAGGCAGACGCGCGACAATACCAATCATAATGATGATGGAAATGCCGTTGCCAATGCCCCTGTCGGTGATGCGCTCGCCGAGCCACATCACAAACATGGACCCGGCCATCAATATGAGAATGGAGACAAGATTGAACGCAAAGTTGCTCCAGCCCAACTGGTTGACGGCGACAAAGGCCGCCCCCGGAATCTGGTTGTGCAGAGCCGCCATGTACGCGGGCCCCTGAATGCAGATAATCAGGATGGTGAGCACCCTGGTCATCTGGTTGAGCTTCTTGCGCCCGCTCTCGCCCTCCATCTGGAGCTTGCGGAAATACGGGAGGAATACTCCGAGCAGCTGGATGACGATGGATGCCGAGATGTACGGCATCACACCCAGCGCAAAGATCGAAGCGTTACCGAAAGCTCCGCCGGAGAACATGTTGAGCAGTCCGACCAGACCTTCCTGCGTCTCGCTCTGGAACCTCGCCAGCATGCTCGCGTCTATGCCCGGCAGCACGATGTAGCAGCCGAGACGATAGACGAGCAGCAAGAGGCAGGTGTAGCCTATCCTCTTGCGGAGCTCCTCGATCTTGAAGATGTTCTGGATTGTCTGTATAAACTTCTTCATCTTGTCGTGCAGTCTTACTTCTCGGCCACGGTCACCTTGCCGCCTGCCGCCTCAATCTTTTGGACTGCGGCAGCGGAGAACGCGTTGGCGGACACAGTGACAGGAGCAGTAATCTCTCCGTTGCCAAGTATCTTGACCAGATCCCTGCGGGAAGCGAGACCGGCTGCCTTGATGTCATCCAAGGAGATGTCCGTGCGCCCGAGACTCTCGGAAAGCGCCTGCAGGGACGAGACATTGACCGCCGTATACTCGACGCGCGTGGGGTTGCGGAAGCCGAACTTGGGCAGACGCCTCTGCAAAGGCATCTGGCCGCCCTCGAAACCAATCTTGTGAGAATATCCGGAACGGGACTTGGCGCCGTTCATACCGCGTGTGGAAGTGCCTCCCCTGCCTGAACCCTCGCCGCGACCCACTCTCTTGCGTGCCTTGGTTGACCCTTTTGCGGGCTTAAGATTTTCAAGTTTCATCTCTTCGTCCTCCTTATTCTGCTATTTCTTCC
The DNA here is from genome assembly GCA_964556285.1 of uncultured Muribaculaceae bacterium. Lineage (GTDB taxonomy): Bacteria > Bacteroidota > Bacteroidia > Bacteroidales > UBA932 > Cryptobacteroides. The sequence continues at coordinate 6,354 of CAZKVW010000044.1, read as the reverse complement.
ACTTTGACAAGATGCGCCACCTTGGCGAGCATGCCCATGTTGCTGGGAGTCTTCTCAATCACGACACTCTGATGCATCCTGTGTATGCCGAGATTGCGCAGATTGGCAATCTGACGCTTGGTCTCGCCGTTCTTGCTTACGACCTGTGTAATTTTGACTTTTGCCATCTGTCCGTCCTCCTATCCGTTAAACACCTTGCTCATGGATATGCCGCGCAGGCCAGCGACCGTGTAAGCGTCCCTCATCTCCGTCAGTGCGGCCACAGTAGCCTTGACGAGGTTGTGAGGGTTAGAAGAGCCGTTGGACTTGGCGAGCACGTTCTGGATGCCCGCAGACTCAAACACGGCGCGCATGGCGCCTCCGGCCTTGACGCCGGTACCGGGGGCGGCCGGTTTCATAAACACCTTGGATCCGCCGAACTTGGCCGTCTGCTCATGCGGGATGGTCGTGTTGATGACGGGAATCTTGACGAGATTCTTCTTGGCGTCCTCAACGCCCTTGGCGATGGCGGCTGTGACTTCATTTGCCTTGCCGAGACCATAGCCGACCACTCCGTTCTCATCTCCTACCACAACGATGGCGGCGAAACGGAAGTGACGTCCTCCCTTGGTGACCTTGGTCACCCTCTTGATGGCGACAAGCCTGTCCTTGAGCTCAAGCTCGGAGGTCTTTACCCTTTTAACATTTGTATTTGCCATAGTCTTCGGATATTAGAATATGAGACCGCCTTGACGGGCAGCGTCCGCCAAACTCTTGACCCTGCCGTGGAACAAATATCCGCCCCTGTCGAATGACACGGTGGTGATGCCGGCCTGGAGAGCGCGCTCCGCGATAGCCTTGCCGACCAGCGCGGCGGCTTCTGTCCCGGTCTTGCCCTTGCACTCGGCGGCCAGCTCCTTGTCGTTGGACGCGGCAGCAGCCAGAGTGCGGTGGGCGTCATCATCTACAACCTGCACGTAAATCTGCTTGTTGCTGCGGAACACCACCATACGGGGCCTCTGGGCCGTGCCGTTGACACGCTTGCGGATGCGGTAGTGAATCCTTTTTCTTCTCTGTATTTTGTTCAAAGCCATAACTCTGTCCTCCTGTTATTTAGCGCCTGCTGTCTTGCCGGCCTTGCGGCGAAGCTGCTCGCCGACAAACTTGATGCCCTTGCCCTTGTACGGCTCGGGTGCGCGGAACGAACGGATCTTGGCCGCCACCTGCCCTACAAGCTGCTTGTCGCAGCTCTTGAGCACGAGGAGAGGATTCTCTCCCTTTTTGACCTGGGGAGTCTCCGCCTTGACCTCGGAGGGCAGCTGGAGATAGATGTCATGCGAGTAACCGAGGGCGAACTTGAGCATCTGCCCCTGCGCCTCCACACGGTAACCGACGCCCACAAGCTCCTGACGGATCTCGAAACCCTGGGACACCCCGACGACCATGTTGTGGACGAGGGCGCGGTAGAGACCGTGCATGGAACGGTGACGCGGCTGGTTTGTCGGGCGCGCAAAACGGATTTCCGTCCCCTCGATGGTGACCGTGATGTCCGGGTCAACCTTCTGGGACAGCTCGCCGAGAGGGCCTTTAACCTTGACAACGTTGCCGGGCAGCAGCTGGGCTGTCACTCCGGACGGAAGGCTTACAGGCAATTTACCAATTCTTGACATTATTGTTGCGTTCTTTTGTTGTTAATATACATAGCATAACACCTCGCCGCCGACATTGAGCTCCTTGGCCTTCTTGTCGGTGATGACCCCCTTGGGGGTGGACAGGATGGCTATGCCCAGCCCGTTGAGGACACGCGGCATGCTCTTGACGTCAGTATATTTGCGGAGTCCCGGAGTCGACACCCTCGCTATCTTCCTGATTGCGGGCACCTTGGTCTGGGGATGATACTTGAGGGCTATCTTGATAGTCCCGAAAGGCGTACCCTCCACAAACTTGTAGCTCAAGATGTAGCCTTCGTCAAAGAGAATCTCGGTAATCGCCCTTTTCATCTTGGACGTGGGAATCTCCACCACCTTGTTGCCGGCGCTGTACGCGTTGCGGATCCTGGTGAGATAATCTGCAATTGGATCAGTCATTTTCCTTGTTGTTTTGTGGAACCGGCGCAGGGAGCAGCCTCACCGCGCCCGATATCCGATTGTTTTCTGTATTGTCGGCCATGCCGCGCAGCTGACTACCAGCTGGCTTTCTTAACTCCGGGAATGAGCCCGTTGGACGCCATCTCACGGAACTGGATGCGGCTGAGCCCGAACGCCCTCATATACCCTTTGGGACGGCCGGTGAGCGAGCAGCGGTTGTGCAGACGGACAGGCGAGGCGTTCTTGGGGAGCTTGTCGAGCGCGGCATAGTCCCCGGCCTCCTTAAGGGCCTTCCTCTTCTCGGCGTACTTGGCAACTAATTTCGCGCGTTTGACTTCGCGAGCTTTCATTGATTCTTTTGCCATCTGTGATGTATGCTTATGCTGTTAATTATTCTTCTTGAAAGGCAGGCCGAACTCCTTGAGGAGCGCATAGGCCTCCGCGTCAGACTTGGCGCTGGTCACAAACGTGATCTCCAGGCCGTGGATGCGGGGGCTCTTGTCAATCTCCACCTCCGGGAATATGATCTGCTCCTTGAGGCCGAGCGTATAGTTGCCGCGCCCGTCCATCTTCTCGGCAATGCCGTTGAAGTCACGGATACGGGGCAGGCTGACCCTGATGAGCCTCTCCAGGAACTCGTACATCCTGATGTCACGCAGAGTGACCCTGGCGCCGATGGCCATGCCCTTGCGGAGCTTGAAGTTGGAAATGTCCTTGCGCGAGTTGGTCATCACGGCCTTCTGGCCCGCGATGAGGGAGAGCTCCTTGACGGCCTCCTCAACGATCTTCTTGTCCTGGGTGCCGGCTCCGATGCCCTCATTGATGGAAATCTTGACGAGGCGCGGAACCTGCATGACCGAAGTGTAGCCGAACTGCTTGACCATATTGCCTACAATCTGCTCCTTGTAGAGCTTCTTGAGGGCGGGCACGTATGTCGAGGGCAGCGCCTGCTGCCCGGCCGGGGCTGTTTTCTTGGATTTAGCCATGGTTAGATCTCCTCTCCGGATTTTTTAGAGTAACGTATCTTCTTGCCGTCAACAAACTTGTAGCCGACACGCGTGGGCTTGCCGCTCTTGGGGTCAATCAGCTGGAGGTTGGACACGTGTATGCCGGCCTCCCTCTTGATGATGCCTCCCTGGGGGGCCTTCGCGCTGGGCTTGGTGTGCCTGCTGATGATGTTCACGCCCTCAACGATGGCTCTGTCCTCCTTGGGGCTGACGCTGAGTACCTTGCCCGTCTTGCCTTTGTCGTTGCCGGCATTGACGTACACGGTATCGCCTTTCTTGATATGCAACTTTTTCATTGTTTCAATGTCTTTAAAGCACCTCGGGAGCGAGGGAAACAACTTTCATGTAGTTCTCGCGAAGCTCCCTCGCGACAGGCCCGAAGATACGTGTGCCCTTGAGCTCGCCGGTATTGTTGATGAGGACGCAAGCGTTGTCGTCAAAACGGATATACGAACCGTCCGTGCGGCGGATCTCTTTCTTGGTGCGGACAACTACGGCGCGCGATACCGAACCCTTCTTGACGTCGCTGCCCGGGATGGCGCTCTTGACCGCCACAACTATCTTGTCACCGACAGTGGCATAACGGTGGTTGGTGCCGCCAAGCACGCGGATGCAAAGCACTTCCTTCGCCCCGCTGTTGTCAGCCACCTGTAAACGTGTTTCCTGCTGTATCATAACGGTATGCTATTTTGCTTTTTCCACAATCTCCACCAGTCTCCACCTCTTGGTCTTGCTCAGCGGGCGAGTCTCCATGATGCGCACGGTGTCTCCTATGCCGCACTCGTTCTTCTCGTCATGGGCGGCAAATTTGGTGGTCTTCTTCACATATTTGCCATAAAGGGGATGCATCTCCCTCCTCTCCACAGCCACGATGATGGTCTTGTCCATCTTGTCGCTGACCACAACCCCTGTTCTTTCCTTACGAAGATTCCTTTCCATAACCTGTGTCAATTCTGTTTTTCTTTTTCGGCGAGGACAGTAATCATACGGGCGATATCCTGCCTGGTTTTCTTAAACTTGGACGTATCCTCCAGCGGAGAGATGGCGTGATTGATCTTCATAGTGTCGAGATTGGCCTTCTCAATCGCGATGCGATCACGCAGGTCAGCCACAGACATCTCGCGTACTTCTGATATTTTCATGCTGTCAAATGTTTTTCTGATTGACTGGGTTACTCGACATAGTCCCTGCGGACCACGAACTTGGTGTCAATGGGGAGCTTGGCCGCCGCCAGGCGCATAGCCTCCTTGGCGACTGCGAGGGACACGCCGTCAGCCTCGAAAATGATGCGGCCGGGGGTGATGGGGGCCACAAATCCATAGGGGTCGCCCTTGCCCTTGCCCATACGGGTATCGAGAGGTTTCTTGGTCACAGGCTTGACAGGGAAGACCCTGATCCAAATCTGTCCTTCACGATTCATGCAACGCGATATCGCCTGACGGGCAGCCTCAATCTGCTGCGCCGTAAGCCAGCAGTTCTCAAGGGTCTTCAGACCGAAAGAGCCGAAGGCAAGCTGGTTGCCCCTCTGGGCCATGCCTTTCATCCGGTTTTTCTGTTCCCTTCTAAACTTTGTTCTCTTTGGTTGTAACATCGTTTATGATTTTTGTGATCCTATAATATTTTTCCTTGTCACAAGAGCCGCCGCATCCAGCCCCGCCAAATCAGCCAACTTGCTGAACCCCAATTAAATAAGCACAATACGGCACACTTTTGAGCTTGCAAATATAGCGAATTTTCGTGAAACAGCAAGAGTTCTGAAGAATTTTTGAGCCGGTTTCGACACGCTTTTTGAGAGCTAAAACTTGTGATTTCAGGGGATTATGCTACTTGGGCAAAAATTTTTTGGCTGATTTTTGACACTGGCCGGATTCCGCTGGCTGGCGATTGCGGGAAGAGAGGGCGGAAGACTTCTTGACTCGGGTCAACAAAACGGCGGCGACACGGCAGCCGGCGGCGGTCAGGTTTTATTATTGCATGGCTCTCTTACATTATGTTTCATGACCATCGTGCTCCGGCTTTTCGGCCTGCCGCGGATCGGACAGCATCGCGATCTCGCCGGGCTGGCAGTCGTGTTCGTAGTGGCCTGCATATTTTTCAGCGAGTTCTGGAGT
>CAZKVW010000044.1:0-1070 GCA_964556285.1 uncultured Muribaculaceae bacterium | reverse complement strand
CGGGCTGGCAGTCGTGTTCGTAGTGGCCTGCATATTTTTCAGCGAGTTCTGGAGTTCGATCATCACAAGGAGGGAGACGGTGTTTCTCCTGTTCTTGTTCATCTCTCCGATCTGCCTGTTCCTTACCGGGTTCTCCTGGCCGTGGTACAGCATGTCCAGATTCTGTCAAGTCGTCTCTTATCTGTTTCCTGCGACTTTCGCTGTGCAGACCTTTATGAACATCAACTGCGCCGGGGCCGATTTGGTCATTTGCCATGACGCGGTACGCATCCTGACCATACAGTCGATATGTTATTTCGTGCTCGCCTGCGTCTCGGTATGGTGCGAGAAATGGGTCATTGTCCACCGCCAAGCCCTGTCGGAGGCCAGAGCAAGGCGTCTCGAGCGCCGGGGCCTGAATCCCGCGAAGCCAGCGCCGTGCGGGCATTCGGGGTGTCTTGTTGATGGGAAATGTTTATATTTGGCGTATGGGAACAATGACACACGCGCAAATCTGCAATCTCTTCCTCAGGCACGCCACCTCCATGCAGACTCTTGCCAGAGGCGAAGTGCTTGACAATGTGGATACGGTATTCCTGATCAGAAAGGGAGCCGTGCGCGTATGCCTGCGCGGCAGCAGCAGGGAGGTGACCCACGAGTTCGGGCTGGAGGGGGAGTTTGTCGCCAACCCTTTCACCTTCCGCCCCGGGGAGTTCTCCAAGTACTATCTCAAGGCGCTCCGGAAGACCACGGTTATATACATGGAGCGGAGCGTGTTTGAAAACGCCGCTTCGCATGACCCGGAATTCTTCCGTGCTTTCACCCAGGCTCTTGAGGAAGTGATAGCGCGTCTCGTGACCAAGGAGATGCTCCTGCACGAGCCGGACCCTGGCCGGAGGATATCCCTGCTGATGCAGAGCCGCCCCGGGATATTCCAGCAAGTCCCCATGAAATACATCGCCGCCTACATCGGCATCGCTCCCGAGACCCTCAGCCGCCAGCTCTCCAAGACCAGCGCCCTGTAGCAATTCGGCGGGAACGGCACTCCGTGAGCGGAACACCCCTTTTCGCTCACCAAACCCGTGGCAGAG
>CAZKVW010000043.1:12528-18960 GCA_964556285.1 uncultured Muribaculaceae bacterium | reverse complement strand
ACGTCATCGCGGCGATAGGCTCGCTCGCGACACTGTTCTATTACATCGGCATCGCGAGGCGCAACTAATGACAGGGGCACTGCCCTACTTTAGAGGGGGCTATAACGCCCCCTCCAAATCGCGATGGTCTGACGTGCCGCCTCCACATCGTGCACCCGCAATATGTCCGCGCCGCCGTCCAGAGCCTTGAGATGCAGACGGCAGGTCTCCTCCAAGGCGGTCAACGGTGAAAGCCCCTTGGGCTGCCAGGTCATGCGCTTGCGGCTGATGCCCACAAGCAGAGGCCTGGAAAAGCGGCGCAACTCCCCCAGATCCTCGAGAATCCTGAAATTCTGCTCATTAGTCTTGCCGAAGCCGAAGCCGGGGTCGAGTATCCATTCCTTGATCCCGAGCTTGTCAGCCTTGACGCTGAACTCGTCAAAGAACGCTGCGACTTCCTCTATCCCGTCCGCCGGGCCGCTGTGCATGGCTACATACGGCAGCCCCAGCTCGGCGACGGTCTCCAGCAGACGGGGATCCTTGGAGCCTGCCGAGACATCATTGACGATGAACGGGCCGATGCAGTCATACACCCGGCGCACGACCTCTGACCAATAGCTGTCTATTGAGATGCGCAAGCCGCTGTGATGACGGGAAATGTCCCAGATGACCGGCTCGAGCCGCCTCCATTCCTCCTCCGCCCCGACAGGGGTATGGCCGGGACGGGTAGAGCAGGCTCCGATGTCAATGATGTCCGCGCCGGAGTCGAATATGCTGTAGTTGTACCTGCTCGGCTCGTAGAACGAGTCAGGTGTCAGGTTGATGATGCCCATCACCTGGACGGGCCTCTGTGCGGATGCTTCTGCCATGTCAAAACTGTTCGCGTCAAATATAGCGAATTGCATTCAATACAGCTCCCAAGGCGCAGACCGGACGCAGGGCTGCTACTCGTCGAGGAACATCGGGTCCCAGGCGGGGAGCAGCTCGGGCTTGCTGTCGGCAAGTCGGAGGATGTCCTCCGGCACGAAGCGTCTCTCTACCACCAGGCGGAACATGTAGTTGTCAAACCATTCGTCCGTCATTATGATGTTGCCCTTGTAGCCAGAGTCGGCTCCCCAGCTGTTCTCCACCATCCAGCGGTCGGTCGTCCCCTCGGGGGTGATGTTGACCGCGATAAGGGTCATGGCGTGGGAGGAGCCGCTGGCGTGGGTGAGTATCCTCTCCCTCTTGTCCATGGTGAATTGCACCCCCAGCAGCGAGCCGTAGTCGTAATTGTTCAGGTCCGCGACCCCTTTCTTGCGGTTGAGGAACTTGCCCACGTCGCAGGAGAAATACATCGCCCTGTCAGCCTTGATGGAGGATATGGCCATTTCCTTGATGCGGTCGAGCGGGAGGTTGACATAGACCCAGTTCTGCCCGTCGTAGAGATGGCGGTCGTAGCTGATCTCGTAGGTCTTCCAGTACTCGCGGCTGGGGTCGTTCATCAGCATGACATACCCTGTGTTGAGGTCTTGCCCCACATACTTGTCATAGAATGACTTGGGCGTGTATGTCTCCCCCTTGTAGCTGAACTCCTCCGGGGGCACACCGATGGTCAGCCCCAGCACGTGCCAGACCTCCGTGAGCATGTCCGTCTTCATGGCCTGCAGCTCCTTTGCGGAGCGTTTGCCCTCGCGCAGCGCAAGCCCGTCCTGGCGCAGGAGCGTCCGCAGGTGCGCCGTCCAGCCGGAGGTGTTGTTGGCGCTGTAGGACTCGGGCATCGCCTCGGACGGGACGAGGCCGTATTTCATCACCAGGTTGGCTACGCCGGTCCAGGTGCCCCCGTCGCTGATGGGGTGCTGGAACAGCCAGTCCACCTTCTGGTCGTCCATGGGCTTGTCACGCGTGTCGATGACGGACTGGAGGAAGAGGTTGGACTTCTCCAGCATGTCGTAGAAGAACACGTAGCTCTGCGAGAACTGGAAGTCCCCGAGGTCATGCTCGCTGATGGCCTGGGCGCGGAGGACGTTGAGGCCGGTGAACAGCCAGCAGCGTCCGGAGGAGCGCTGGTTGGTGATGCCCCGGGTCTTGACTCTGTCGCTGAACTCGGTGTCCGGCATCGCCATGTTGGCCGCGTTCTCGGAGAGAGTGGCGACCGAGGCCGTGTTGAGGGCGTTGCGCAGAGCCTTGTCGGCCGCAGTGCCCGCGTAGCCTTTGCTGATCTTGCTGAGCATCTCCGGAGAGATGCCCCCGCCTTTGCTTATGGGCTGCTGCGCGTAGGCGGAGCAGACGGCGAATGACAGCAGTGTGGATGTGATGATTAGTGTGGCTGTACGCATTGTCATTATGTGTTAAGAGAGTGTTTTCTGATCTCGCGGACAGGCAGGCGCGCTATGATCCAGCCTGTCGCGGCTGTCCCTGCGGCCGTCAGCAGCACGTCGCTCCATTTGAGGATGACAGGGTAAGCGGTGATGAGATAGTTGCCGGGCATCCGGACAAAGCCAAAACGCTGTTGCAGCAGGACAAAGGCCAGTCCGGCGACCGTCCCTGCGGCAATCCCCAGCAGGGATATGAGCCATCCCTCGAGCACGAAGACGCGCCGTATCATCCCCTCCGTCGCGCCCATGCTGCGCAGGGTGCCGATATCCCCGCGCTTCTCTATTATGAGCATTGAGAGAGAGCCGTATATGTTGAATCCTATGATGATGACCACAAAGATGAGGATGAGGAATATGGCGGCTTTCTCGTAGCGCATCATACGGTAGAGCGCGGCATTCTGGCGTTCGCGGTCCGCCACGCGGCATCCGCTGCCGAGCAGCTCTGACACCCGCCTTTCCACGGCCCGCAGCCCGGATTTGCCGCAGCCCGGCAGCAGACGTATCTCCAGCCCGCTGCATTGTTCGGGGCCGTAGCCTGTCAGCTGGCGCATGGACTCGATGGGGATGATGACCAGCGACTCATCCGTCGTGGCGTTGACGCTGAACGTGCACGACGGCCTGAGCTTGATGTGGTGCAGGGACGAGGCCGGGTTGGCGAGGGAAATCGTCCCGGTGCGCTCGGGGTAGTACATGTTGAGAGAGGCCACGAAGCTGGGGTTGAGCCCGAGCCTGCGCGCGAGGCCGCTTCCCACGGCGCACATGGGGGCATCGCCCCGGCGCAGGAGAAACTCTCCTGCGAGCACGTGAGACGGCATAGCCGTCACGTGCGCGTAGATTTCATCTACGCCCCGGGCCGCCGCCACGGCCTGCACCCCGTCATAGTCTACAAAGACATTGTCTTCCAGATACATGCAGACGCTCCTCACACCGTCAATCCGTGCAATCTCATCCACAATCCCGGCATCGGGCGCAAACACCTTGCCCTCCACCGGTGTCACTGCCAAGTCCGGCTCCATGTCGCCGAGCGCGTCCTTGACAATCCCGTCAAAGCCGTTGTACACGGACAGGATGACAATCAGCACTGCGGTGCCTATGGCCATGCCCGACACGCTTATCGCCGAAATCACATTGATGACATTGTGCGATTTCTTGGCGAAAAGATAGCGTCCTGCTATGTACAGCGGCAGATTCATCTGCTGGCCTGTCTTGCGTTGCCCTCTGGCGCGTCCGCCCTCATTGTTTGAGCAGCTCCTCTATGTGCTCCGCGTAGTCCAGGCTGCTGTCCAGGCGGAAGTCAATCTCCGGCACTATGCGCAGCTGCTTGCCCATGACGTGCCCCAACTCTCCTCGCCAAGCCCGGACATTGTCCTTGAGAGACCCCATGACGGACTCCGACTTGGAAGACGGGAACACGCTGACATACACCTTGGCCACGGAGAGGTCCGGGCTGATGCGCACCTCGCTGACTGTGACCATGGCTCCCCCGAACGCCGCCATTCCCTTGGCGCGTATCAGCTCGGCCAGCACCCGCTGTATCTCGTGCGCGACCCTGAGCTGCCTTGTGCTTGCTGTTCCTGCTGCCATTGCTTGTATCTTTTGTTTGTGTTGGTATTCGCCCCTGTCATCTGAGCGCCAGCGAAAGATCTCATCTGAGCGCCAGCGAAAGACTTACACCACTTTGATGATGTTGTAATTCTTCTTGCCGCGCTGCACGAGGATGTACTTCCCGTCGAGGATGTCCCCCTCGCCGAGCTGCGCCCCGATGTCAGTGACTTTCTCCTTGTTGACGCTGACGCCGCCGCCCTGCACCATCTTGCGGGCCTCCCCCTTGGAGGGGAATATCGACGTCTCCACCGCGAGCGCGTCCAATATATTGAGCGGCAGCCTGTCCCTGCTCACCGAGAATGTCGGCACGCCGCCGAACACGGCGAGGAACGTCTTCTCGTCAAGCGAGCGGAGATCCTCCGACGTGGACTGCCCGAAGAGCATCCTCGAGGCCTTGACCGCATTGTCATACTCCGCCTGGCCGTGGATGAGGACAGTGATCTCGCGGGCGAGGAGCTGCTGCAGCCGCCTCTGGCCCGGGTCTTCCCTGTGCTCTGCGATGGCTGCTTCGATGGTCTCCCTGTCAAGCAGGGTGAATATCTTGATGTACCTCTCCGCGTCCTCGTCGCTGACATTGAGCCAGAACTGGTAGAACTCATACGGCGAGGTCTTCTCGGGGTCGAGCCAGATATTGCCTTTCTCCGTCTTGCCGAACTTGGTGCCGTCCGCCTTGCGTATCAGCGGGCATGTCAGCGCATAGGCGTCAGTCTTGCCCAGCATTCTCCGGATGAGCTCCACCCCGGTGGTGATGTTGCCCCACTGGTCGCTGCCGCCGAGCTGGAGCCGCAGCCCCTTGTGCTCATAGAGCCAGAGATAGTCGTAGCCCTGGAGCAGCTGGTAGCTGAACTCCGTGAACGACATCCCCTCCCGAGACTCGTCGCTGAGCCTCTTCTTGACGGAGTCCTTGGCCATCATGTAGTTGACCGTGATGTGCTTGCCGACGTCGCGGATGAATGCGAGGAACGTGTAGTCCCTCATCCAGTCGTAGTTGTTGACCAGCTCCGCCTTGTTGGGCGCATCGCTGTCAAAGTCCAGGATCCTCCCGAGCTGCGCCCGGATGCCCTCAATGTTGTGCCTGAGAGTGTCCTCGTCGAGCAGGTTGCGCTCCTGTGACTTCATCGACGGGTCGCCTATCATCCCGGTAGCTCCCCCAATCAGCGCGTAAGGCTTGTGGCCGCAGCGTTGGAAATGCTTGAGTATCATTATGCTGACGAGATGCCCTATGTGCAGTGAGTCCGCCGTAGGGTCTATCCCCACGTATGCGGACTGGGGGCCTTCCATCAGTTTTTCTTCAGTTCCGGGCATGATGTCCTGTATCATGCCTCTCCATCGCAGTTCCTCTACAAAGTTAATCATCGGATGAATGTGTTGTATGCAATCCTGCAAAGGTAGGAATTTTAATTGTTAACTTTGCATCTGCAAAATGTCCGCCCGCGATGTCACAAGACTCTGGCAACAAGACTCCTGTCCCCAAGGTGACGGCCCCTCTCGGGGTTGAGAGGGTGCTGCTGCATGCCTGCTGCGCCCCCTGCTCATCGGCGGTCATCGAATGCATGCTGCACAGCGGCATCACACCTGTCATATACTGGTCCAATTCCAACATCTGGCCTCTGGAGGAGCATGACCTGCGCCTGGGCGAATGCCTGCGCTACGCCCGCCTGCTCGGGCTAGATGTGGTGGAGGACGAATGGCACCACGACCTTTGGAGGGAGGCCGTGCGCGGTCTGGAGAATGAGCCGGAGAGAGGGGCGCGTTGCCAGCAGTGCTTTCTCCTGCGGCTGCGCCGCACCGCCGAATACGCCGCCACGCACGGGTTTGCGGTGCTGACAACCACCTTGGCTTCCAGCAGGTGGAAGAGGCAGGACCAGACGGATGCGGCGGGACTTCAGGCCTGCGAGGAGGCGAGCCTCCGTCACCCGGAGTCGCCTGTGACATGGTGGGGGCAGAACTGGCGCAAGGGAGGCTTGCAGGAGCGCAGAGGCGAGATTGTGCGCGAGATGGGCTTCTACAACCAGAAGTGGTGCGGCTGCGAATTCTCCGTCCGCCCCAAGGGCTAATCATCGCCCGCAGCTTTTTGACGGGCAGGAAGAGACACGCCCAGCCATGCCGGGGTGTCCCTGATGTCCTCCCTGATGGAGGCGTATGGAATCTTGGAGTATATCCTCCTGAGGCCGTTCAGGTCAAACTCCCAGAGATTCTTCTCGCCAATGTCAGTGAGGGCTATGACGGTTTAGCATAATTTTGCGACAAAAGCAAACAAACCGTCCGTGGAGGGTAAGTGAATTGCATTACTTGCGAAACTTGAGAATCATTATATTTGTGCGGGTGTCCGATTCTTCGTCGGGCTTTGCCCTCCTCAGAATGACATCGGGGATTCCGAATGACATCGGGGATGCAAAATGACAAAGATGCGACCTGCCACATGATGAACAATACGACTGCAAAGAAACTCAAAATAGGGCTGCTGCCTGCAGTGCTGGCAGCCATCGCG
>CAZKVW010000043.1:0-12428 GCA_964556285.1 uncultured Muribaculaceae bacterium | reverse complement strand
GACTGCAAAGAAACTCAAAATAGGGCTGCTGCCTGCAGTGCTGGCAGCCATCGCGCTGGGCATGGCGTGCTCGATGTTCTTCCCTGTCTGGGCGGTGAGGGTTTTCGCGACATTCAATTCCATATTCAGCAACTTCCTCGGGATGTTCATCCCGCTGCTGATCATCGGACTCGTCGCCCCGGCCATCACAGACCTCGGCAAGGAGGCCGGCCGGCTGCTGGTCATCACCATTGCCCTTGCCTACGTCTCCACCGTGCTCGCAGGACTGGCGGCATATTTCACCGGCATGGCATGCTACCCCCGGATGCTGGGAGACTATGTCGGCCTGCTGGGGGACATGGATATGGACGAGGGGATAGCCCCGTTCTTCACGATAGAGATGCCCGCATTCATCAATGTCACGACAGCCCTCGTGCTCGCGTTCATCCTCGGCCTGGGCGGGGCGGCGGCAAAGGGCGACACACTGCGCAAGCTGATGGTCGACTTCCGCGAAATCATCATGCTCACCATCCGCAAGGCGGTCATCCCCTGTCTCCCCATCTTCATATTCGGACTCTTCCTCAAAATAGGGGCGGAGGGCAAGATAGTCCCGGTGCTGGGAATGTTCGTCAAGATCATCGTGCTCATCATCATCCTGCACGTGGGGGTGCTTGTGGCGCAGTTCCTCATCGCGGGCGCGATTTCCGGCAAGAACCCGCTGCGCTCGCTGGTGACGATGCTCCCGGCGTATGTCACGGCCCTCGGCACACAGTCCTCGGCAGCGACCATCCCGGTGACCTTGGACTGCGCCAAAAAGCTCGGAATCAGTCCTGACGTTGCCGAGTTCACCGTCCCCCTCTGCGCAACCATTCACATGCCTTGCAGCATTCTCAAGATAACGGCATGCTCGCTGGCAGTATCCTATTGCTGCCAGATGCCGGTGGACGCCGGCTCGTACATCGGATTTGTGATGATGCTGGCAGTTACAATGATAGCCGCTCCCGGAGTGCCGGGCGGCGCGGTAATGGCCGCAGTCGGCGTGATGGAGTCAATGCTGGGGTTTGACGCGAGCATGCAGGGCATAGTCATCGCCATCTACATCGCGCTGGACGGTTTCGGCACCGCAGGCAACGTGACCGGAGACGGGGCCATCGCCATGATTGTCAGCCGTATCCGGGGCAAATAAGCAGCGGCGAGACTGTCACTCACACATTGTCAGCCGTATCCGGGGCAAGTGACCGGCATCAGCTGCCTTGCAGCAGACGCTCCCACTGCGTGACTACGGCATCAATGTCGAAGCGGCGGCATGACCGCAGCCCCGCACGGGCCATTTCCATCCGCCGGGAGTCATCCCGCATCAGCTCCTGCAATCTCCTGACGTAACGCCTGCGCCTGCGGTCAGGGACTATGCCCCCCGACACCCCGTCCTCGATGATGTCCTCAACCGACGCGTAAGAGCCGTAGGCGACAGGCACGACTCCCATCTGCTGCGCCTCGGTGAGTGTGATGCCCCACCCCTCAAACGCAGAAGTCATCACAAAGATGGAAGCCCTCCTGTACCAAGGCAGGAGATCCGGCTGCCTGCCCTCAAAGGCCAGGTCACGCAAATGCATCCTGACGGCCATCTCCCTGTAGTAATCCTCATCCGGGCCGCCGCCGACTATCACCATCTTCCACCCCTTGTGCCTGACACGCGACCATATTTCCAGAGCGCGGGACAACCGTTTGGACTTCTCATCCAGACGGCTCACTATCAATATCTCCTTGCGCTTGGCCGCAAGCTCATCTTCCGGCAGATATTCCCCGAACGACAGGGCGTTCGGCACTGCCGTAAGGCAGCTGACATCTTCCCTCCCCGCCATGCGGGCAAAGAGCGGCACGAATCTCTCCGAGAGCAGCACCACCTTGTCCGCATTGTCCATCATCAGGGTGTAGCGCGAGCGGATATATTTGCCCCAGAGCGCCATCAGCACAGGGCGCGGGACGAGCGAAAGGGCCATCTCCCGAAGATAATGCCAGACCCTGTCACGCCGGCGGATGTGCCACATGCAGTTGCGCACAGGAGTCCCCATCAGCTCCTCCCCCGGCATGGCGTGATAGCAGGCCAGCAGCCTGGCCCCGCTGCTGCGGGTGATGGAGCGCATCATGGGGAGAAGCAGGCGCTTGTAGCGAATATCCACCAGGTTGCATATCACGGCATCCACGCCGGAGAGGGCGGAAGACAGCCGGGCATACAGTTCGGAATGCGCCGCACGTGTCGCGTCCAACATGTATTTGGCGGAGAATTCCGTCCTCTCGGGGAGATTGCAAGGCCTGAAGCAGACCGACACGCACTCGTGACCGCGCGACATCAGCGCCCTTGCAAGAGTGGACGTTATCCGCTCAGTACCGCCCTGCATCGGGCTTATCTCATTCTCGGTAACGAATGCTATCTTCATGGCGCTGTCATTTGCCCGTGTCACTTCCAGCCGCCGGACGGCCATCCAACATCCGCTTGAAGAGCGCGATATAGGCCCGCGCCTGACGCTCCGGCGAGTAGAACGACTCATATTCGCGGGCGACCGCCCTCATGTCCTGCGGATGCTCCAGCGCGTCGAGCATCTCCCGCGAGAGAGCCTCGTCATCAAATACGGGCGAATAGTACCGCAGCAGCCCCCTTGTCGTCTCCCTGACCACCGGGATGTCCGCGCAGACCGCCGGCACCAGATGCATGGCCGACTCTATCGGGGTCAGCCCGAATCCCTCCATAGTCGATCCGGAGACAAAGAGCGAAGCCTTTGAAAAGAGCACATCCATCTGTGCCGGGGTGTACACTTCGTCCAATATCTTGACCCTGCCCTCCAGAGAGTTGCTGGCGATATAGGGGCGCACCACCTCCTCGCTGTAGGAGGACTTCAGCCCCTTAAGCCACAGCTCGTGCGGTATCCTGTCCATGATCCTCTGGAACGCGCGGATGATGGTCATGGGATTCTTGTACGGCTGTATAGTGTTGACGCTGAGGATATAAGGCGGATTGTCCGCAGGGGTCGCCCTCTCCTCCATCCGAGGGAAACACAGGCTCTGGTATATCACCTCCATCGGCTTTGACTTGAGCTTCGGCACAGTCCTCCGGATGTCCTCTCTGGCAAAATTGGAAATGGTCACAAGCACATCGGCGCGGGACGCGTAGAAAGGAGTGAGAGTGTCATACACCAGGGCGCGCAGCGGCGGCTTGGCAATCTTGAAGCCCTGCGCGTCATGCATGACAGCCGCCATCGGCACACTGTGTGTCCACAGGCAGCGGTCAGAGACAAACGGCAGGAAGAACAAGTCCGCGCCCCGCTCCCTGACCACCCTGTCCAGAGCCCTCTTGTTGAGAAAGCCGTTAATGCCCCGGAACTTCCGGAAATCCTTGTAGGCTATCTCGGCCATCTTCACTCCCGGCAGCCTCTCTGCAAGCATGCTGATGGTGGATCTCCTGGCCAGGCCGATAATCTCCACCTCCCCCGCGCCGTATTTGAGCAGAGCCGGAATGAGCGAATAGCTGAACACCGAAATACCCGCATAAGAGTCCTTGGTGCTGATATATGTGAGGTCAAACAGGATTCTCATCTCCTTTGTCTTTGTTGTTGTTAATCAAGCCGTTCTTGCGCAGGCTCCCAATGACGGCGGACGCAAGGACGGGAATCGCCTCGTGACGCAGCAGCACTTCCGCCACGATATACGCCGCCGCGCCAGCCGCCACATACACCAGCACAAACGCCCAGCCGCCCAACGCCCTCCTGAGGACAATGGCAAGCGGGACGAGAAGCACCGCCCCCGCAAGCGACTTGAGCAAGGGTGCGGAGAGCTGCGGCCTGACGAATGTGTGCCTACGGACAAAACGCATCATCACCATGAATATCACGAACTCCGCTGCCACGGAGGTCAAGGCGGCCCCCGTAGCCCCGTACCTCGGGATGACAAAGCAGTTTGCCGCAAAATTGAGCACAGCTCCTGCGAGAATGGACCACAGATAGTCCTTGTCCAGTCCCATTGCTATCAGTATCTGGGTGCCGGCGAGGGAGCTCAAGCCGATGGCCACCATGACAAAGCTCATCACGGCAAGCGGCGCGGAGGCCGGAGCGAAGCTCTCCCCATAAAACAGCGGCACGAAATCCCGTGACAGGCAGCACAGCCCGACAGCGGCCGGAACGGAAATCAGTATGATGAACGCGAACGAGCTACTCGTGAGGCGGTTAATCTCCTCCCGCGCCCCGTCCTTGAGGTATGCTGACACCCTCGGCACTGTGACGATTGCGAGGCTGGTCAGCAGCGAGACCAGCATCTTGGCCACATTGGACGCGCTCGTGTAGAACGCCACCTGGCTGTAGTCCCGCATAAATCCGAGCATCAGCGTGTCCAGCAGGTTGTACACCGACACCGCGACGGAGGAGGAGAGCAGTATCAGCGAGGGGCGCAAGTGCCTGCGCAGCCCGGAGGTCACCAGTCTCGGCCTGAACCCCTCCCGGGACATCTTGATGCAGTTCCAGATATTGTTGGCAACGTTGTTGACCACATTTATGACCGTATATATGAGCACGTCGTCCCTGGTCTTGACAAAGAGGAAGAGCGAAATGACGCAGACCGTCTTGACCGCCATGGAGCGCAGGGCGATGTATTTGAAGTCCTCCAGCCCGCTGTAGAACCAGTCCACCGACAGGGGCGAGAGGTACAGCACAAAGCCGATCACCAGGAAGATGACAAAGTTGGCGCTGAGCTGTGGCACGAGGGCGATGGAGAGCAGGTATGGGATGCTGACCGCGATGGTGGAGAACACCGTTACGGAGAAAAGCTCGTTTGTCAGCCGCCTCAGGGCCGCCGGGTCATCCCGCACCTTGGCTATCTCACGGACTGCGTATGTGGGCACCCCCAGAGCCGCGAACATCACGAAATACGCCACATACGAATTGGCGAAATTGAACAGGCCCACCCCGTCCGGCAGCAGCACACGGGCGATGTACGGCGCGGTCACCAGCGGGAACAGCACCTTGAGCACGCCCGACAGCGTGTTGTAGAACCAGTTTACTTTGATGGAGCGTCTCGCCATGTCACGGCTGTCAGTAAAGGGCTGTCATGGCTGTTCGTCCGGTATGATGTAGATGTCATCCCCCGGCTCGGCGAAATAGAACCTCTCACGGGCATAGCGTTCAAGCGTGTCCTTGTCCGAGGAGAGGGCCTCGATCCTCTCTTCCAGAGCCGATATGTCGCGCCGGTAGCTCTCTATCTGCCTGCGCTGCTGCCGCACGGTATGCTCCGCCCTTATCCACGCAATCAGGTTGTCGTGCTGGACAAAGAAGCAGTACACCGCAGCTATCGCGGTGACAATCAGCGCAAATGTCAGAAAAGAACCCCGTTTGAGTTTCACGTCCCTCCGGTTTTATATCATCACAAAAATAGTTATTTTTGCCCGACATGTAAAACAACACCTGACACTCGACATGAAACCGACATTACTCGTATTGGCAGCAGGCATGGGCAGCCGCTACGGCGGGCTCAAGCAAATGGACGGGCTGGGGCCCAGCGGCGAGACCATTATCGACTATTCCATCTACGACGCGGTGGAGGCCGGATTCGGCAAGGTCGTGTACATCGTCCGCGAATATTTCCTGGAGCAGTTTGAGCAGACAGTGCGCGACAAATACAGCTCCGTCCGCTGCAAAGACGGGGAGCCGCTGGCTTTCGAGTTTGTCACCCAGGAGCTGGACAAGATACCGGAGGGGTTCACGGCGCCTCAAGGGCGGCAGAAGCCCTGGGGCACAGCGCATGCCGTGCTGATGGCCGCAGACCGCATCCATGAGCCGTTCGCCGTCATCAACGGGGACGACTACTACGGCAAGGACTCGTTCCGCATCCTCGGGGACTGGCTCCGGGAGCACGAGCACACGCAGGGCACATACAGCATAGTGGGATTTGAGCTCCAGAACACCCTTTCGGAGTCGGGCGGAGTGTCCAGGGGCATCTGCACTTACGACGCGGACAGGCATCTGACCGACGTGGTGGAGCACCACAACATACTGCGTGAGCCTGACGGAGTGGTACGCGGAGACAACTCCGTCACCGGAGAGAGGACGGCTCTCGACGGCAAGGCTCTATGCTCTATGAACATGTGGGGATTTACCCCCGACTATTTCCGGGGCAGCGGCGAGGTGTTCCGGCAGTTCCTCCGGGATAATGGCGAAGACCTCAAAAAGGAGTACTACATCCCTTACGCAGTGGACTGCATGGTACGCTCCGGCGAGGCCAAATGCGATGTGCTCTCCACGCCGTCACACTGGTTCGGAGTGACATTCAAGGAAGACCGCCCGGGAGTGGTGGCCAAGTTCAAGGAGCTGTCCGACAAGGGATACTACCCCACCCCGCTCTGGCGCAAATAAGTCTGCCCGCCGCACGTGACATGAGCCGCAAGAGAAATTTCGACCTGTATTCCGGGTTCCGCTACTGGACTCCCGGCCCGGCCGGGGCGGCCGCCCTGCTCCTGTGGCTGGTGGTGGGGGCGCTTCTGGGATCCCTTGCCGTGGGGCTGCTGGCAGCCATTTACGGGGCGGCGGGGACTGCAAGTTATTCGATGCTGGTCTCCTATCCCATAATGTTTGTCCCTCCGGCCATGTACGCCTCCTACAAGAGCCGCCGCAACGCCATGTTCGAGCCGGGATACAGCTTGGACAGCAATCATTTCGGGTCTCTGGGGCCATGGCTCTGCGCATTGCTGGCTGTGCTGATGACATTCAGCGCCGCATACATGTGCGACGCTGTCAACTCTGTCATGCCGGAGATGCCCCAGCAGCTCAAGTCCCTGCTGGAGGGGATGACTTCGGAGGGGTCGTTCTGGATCAATCTCGTGTGCGTGTCCGTATTCGCGCCGATATGCGAGGAATGGCTGTGCAGGGGAATGATACTGAGGGGGCTGCTCAACTGGAGGCGCAAGGACGGACGGCGAGGGATGAAGCCCCTGTGGGCGATATTGCTGTCGGCGCTGATTTTCGGCCTCATACACCTCAACCCGTGGCAAGCCCTGCCTGCGATAGTCCTCGGTTGCTTGTTTGGCTACGTCTACTGGCGCACCGGCTCGCTCAAGCTCACCATGCTGATGCACTGCTTCAACAACACGCTCGCGCTGGCCGTCAGCCGCATCGACGCGCTCGCGGATGCAGAGTACTGGACGGATATCCTCGGGGTGCGCATGTACTGGATAGTGTTCGCCGCGCTGCTGTTGCTGCTTGTCCTCTCGGTAAGGGCTTTCCAGCGGATCCCTCTCGCCTCCCCGCAAGGCGGCTGCGATGAGACCCCCCTGTCACTCTGAACGAAGCGAAGAGTCCGCCCTCCTCCTTGCCTCCTCAAGAGTCGCCATTTTGCCCACGTCCACAATCTCCAGCCCCTCCGGCTCATATCCGCAGATAAGATGCTCCGCTGCGGCGGCAAGGTAGAAGCCGACAATCGGAAAAAATTCCGGCTCTCCCAGAGCCCTCATCACGTCAAAAACGCTGTCGGACATGTAGTGTATGCCCGCAAAAGCCTTGTGCAAACAGTTGCCGGCATCAAGCCCCGGGAAAGGCGAACGCACCTCCCCGGTCCTGAGGTCAGTCCAGCCCACAAGCCGCATTCCCTCGTCAAACAGCAGCTGCCTTGGTGACTCACGCTCGGACACCACGACAGTGGCCAGAGCGTCCGGACGCGCCCGGGAGACAAAACCGGCGATATCCAGGTTGGACAGTATATCCACATTGTGCACAAGGAAAGGGCCGCTCCCGCGCAGGTATCTCTCGGCATGAAGTATGCCGCCGCCCGTGTCAAGCGGCCTGTCATCCTCATATGACAAGTCAACGGGCACGCCGAAGCCGTGCTCGCGCCTGACATACCCGGCTATCATGCCGGCGAAATGATGAAGATTGATGACAAGGGAGTCAGCCCCGCCCTCTATGAGGCGGTGAGCCGCGATGGAGAGCAGCGTCTCGTCCCCAATAGTCACCAGAGCCTTGGGCAAATTGTCTGTCAGGGGCTTGAGGCGAGTGCCGAGACCGGCGGCCAGTATCATGGCTTTCATAATGTCTCCTCCAGCCCCAAGGCAAGATGCCTCAACGTCACCCTGACGCCGGGATATTTGGACTTGATGTGCCCGGCCATCCTGTCGGCTGCATAGACGGAACGGTGCTGTCCGCCTGTGCAGCCGAAATTGACCTGCATGTGAGTGAAGCCCCGGCTGATGAACTTCTCGATGTGCGGGTCAGTCAGCCCGTACACCCCGCTGAGGAAACGCTCCATCTCCCCTCCGCTCTCAAGGAACTCCTTCACCGGCGCGTCCCGCCCTGTCATCTGCCTGTACCTGACGTACCGCCCGGGATTGTCCATTCCCCTGCAGTCGAACACAAATCCCCCGCCGTTGCCCGAGCGGTCCTCCGGGCAGCCGTCCCTGTAGGAGAAGCTCTGCACTTCCACGGTCAGGACTGTCTTCTCCGGCGGAATGCCGGGACGGCTTTTCAAAGTCATGCCTGACCCAGCACCCGACATGCCTGTCTGGCTCACCAGCGGCACGGACAGCCCGGAGACAATCTTGTCAATATAAGGATAGCCGGTGGGCAACTGCGACTTGAGGCTCTCTACCGCCGGAGGTATGCTGGCAAGGAAATGCCGCTTGCCCTCGACAAGCCCCCGGAAACCGTAGGCCCCGAGCGTCTGCAGGCTGCGGAGCAGCACAAACGGGCGCAGCCGCCGGCGAAACTCCTGCACCCCGATGGCGCGGTACGGACGCAACGCCTCTACATATGCCTCTATCAGACTCTCTTTCAGCGCGTCCGGATATTTGGCGCGCGCCTGCCACACAAACGAGGCCACGTCATACCATATGGGGCCGCGCCTCCCGCCCTGGAAATCCACAAACCACGGCTCGCCGTCCCGCAGCATGACATTCCGGGACTGGAAATCCCGGTACAGGAATGTGTCCGTGTCCTCCCCCAGCAGGTCAGAGCGCAGGACATTAAAGTCATCCTGCAAGAGTTCTTCGTTGAACTCCGCCCCGACATTCTTGAGATAGCAGTATTTGAAATAATTGAGGTCAAAATCCACTGACCTCCCGTCAAAGCGCGGCGACGGGTAGCATACGCTCCAATCCAGCCCTTGCGCTCCCTCAAACTGTATCTTCGGCAAGGCCGCTATGGCCCGGCGCAGCAGTTCCTGCTCGCGCGGCGAATATCGCCCGCTCTCGCGGCCTGACGAGACCGCATCAAAAAGCGTCTCATCTCCCAGATCCTCTTGCAGATAGGCCATGCAGCCATCGTCTGCGGCAAGGACTCTGGGCACATTGATGCCCTTGGCCGCGAAATGACGCGACAGGGCGACAAACGCCCTGTCCTCATCCGCGTCCGTGCCAGATACGCCTATCACGCTGCTCCCCGGGACGGACAGCCGGAAATACCGCCTGTGGCTGCCCGACTCATGCAGGGCGGCCACCGACGGCTCTGTCCCGAAATACTCCCTGCCGAGGGATAACAGACGCTCCGGCGCGATCATTTCCCGAGAGGATTCACAGCCTCTTTGGCTGGCACTATCTCATACGTGAAACTGTCCGGGTACACGGTCACGATGTTGATGGCGGATATGCCGTCCCCGAGCGGATGCCCCGTGGCGGTGCAGGTCACATGCCGCGTCCCGTCAAGCAGAGCCGTGCGTGTCCTGTGGAAATGCCCGGAGAACACGGCGTCCACCTTGCGGTCCTTGCAGAGCTGGAGGTATTTGGAGCGGTACGGCTCCCTGTAGTTGAAATACCCCTCTTTCTCGTCCGGAGACTCCTTGATAATGGAGCAGTGGGTGAACATGAAGCGGTGCTTGGAGCGGCGATGCTTGCGGAGCTGCTTGTCCAGCCACTGGAACTGCTCCTCCTCGCGGTCAGTCATCTTTTCCATGATCCAGTTGCTGTTATAGCCGATAAAGAAAGACCCGCCGTAGGAGAATGCGAAATGGTCGGGGCCGAAATGAGAGGCGTACGCCTCCACGCTCTCCGGACTCTTGACCGGCTTCATGTCATGGTTGCCGGGAATCGTATAGACGGGAATGCTGGAGTCTATCCTGTCCATGCACTCGCGGTAGGCGTCATACTGCTTCTGGTCGTACCATGTGTTGATCATGTCTCCCGTCACTACCACAAAGGCGGGATGCAGCCTGTTGATGGCGTCCACCGCGTCATTAAGCAAGCCGACGCTGCGGGAGACCTCCCCCTCCGGCTCCTTGAATCCCATCTGCATGTCCGTGAGCTGGACAAAAAAGAACGCCTTGGGCTTGCCGGCCCACGCGGTGAGCGCGACAAGAGATGCCAGCGCAAAGGTCAATAATGCTTTCTTCATCATATCAATATTACATATTGTATCATTTCCCCACAAAGCGCACCGCCGCTCATTCCGAGGCCAGACGACATTTGAGCGTGGCGGAAGTGCAGCCTGTCACCACCACATCCACATAGTCCCCGCCCTTGTGAGATCCGTCCCTCCAGACGCACATCTTGTTGTTGGACGCGCGTCCGCACAGCTCCTCCCCTGACCTGCGGGACGGCCCCTCCACCAGCACACGCAATGTCTTGCCGATGTCACGGGAATAGCTTTCGAGGCTCTTGCGTCCCTGGAGCGCGATGATTTCCTCCAGACGGCGCGTCTTGGTCTCCTGCGGCACATCATCAGGATATTTGCGTGCGGCGAGCGTCCCTGGACGCTCCGAATAGCTGAACATGAACGCCGAGTCAAATCCGACCTCCTCCATCAGGGAGAGCGTCTGCCGGTGGTCTTCCTCCGTCTCAGAGCAGAATCCCGCGATGACGTCGGTGGTCAGCCCGCAGCCGGGCAGTATCTCCCGTATCTTTGCCACCCTGCCCAGATACCATTGCCGCGTATAACGCCTGCGCATCTTCTCCAGAATGCGGTCGGAGCCGGACTGCACGGGCAAGTGGATGTGCTTGCATATATTGTCGTGGCGGGCCATTGTCAGTATGACCTCATCGGAGATGTCCTGAGGGTTGGATGTGGAGAAGCGCACCCTGAGGGCCGGATCCACATCCGCCACCATTTCAAGGAGCCGGGCAAAACCAACGCTCTCACCCGTCTCTCCGTCAGTCCAGCGGTACGAGTCCACATTCTGCCCCAGCAGTGTCACCTCGCGGTAGCCCTGCGCAAACACTTCACATGCCTCCCGCACCACAGTGCGCGGGTCGCGGCTGCGCTCCGCCCCTCTCGTGTAAGGGACTACACAGTAGGAGCAGACATTGTTGCAGCCACGCATGATGGATATGAACGCCGACACACCATTGCGGCCGGTGCGCACCGGGCTGATGTCAGCGTATGTCTCCTCGCGGCTGAGCATCACGTCTATCTGCGGCTCACCGTCACGGACCGCGTCAAGCATGAACGGCAGCCTCCTGTACGCGTCAGGCCCGGCCACCACATCCACCTTGTGAGTGTCCAGCAGCTTGTCCTTGAGCCTCTCCGCCATGCAGCCAAGCACCCCGGTCACAGCCCCCCGGGAGCGCCGCACCCGGTCAAACTGCTCCAGCCTCCCCCAGATGCGCTGCTCGGCATTGTCCCTGACGGAGCAAGTGTTGACCATCAGCACGTCCGCATCCTCCATGTTCTCCGTCCGGACATAGCCCTCCCGCCCGAGAATGGCAAACACCACCTCGGTGTCATTGACATTCATCTGGCAGCCGTAAGTCTCTATGTACACTTTGCCCTTGTCCATGGAGCACCGGCCGGAAATTGCCCGGCCGGATGCAAATTTAGCAAGTTTCCGGCTTATTTCTTCAAATATCTCCGCTGCCGCAGACGCTGGTGTTCACGGTCGAAGTCACCATGGCCTCCGGCGAGACAATCTCCTCGTCCACTTCTGAAATAAGCTTGACACAATGAGGACAGGGGCTTTTTGTCGCTTGGCGGCGCTGCTTCTGGCGGCGCTGCCTTTGGCCTCGTGTGTCGAGGACATTGACCTCTCAAGCAGGTATGAGCGCAAGGCGGTATTTGCACTTTTGCTCGGGGATTTGTCATCTGGACACACTTTTGAGAGCGCTATCTTTTCGTGACATTTGTCGGCCACAGAAGCTGTAAAACCGGCATTGAAAATCAAATGGTTATGTTTCCTGCCGAGGCCAATCCCCCTTGCAAGAGCGGATTGGCCTCACTTACCCCTCGCAGGCTGCTCTGTAGCGGGGGCTGCCAGTCCCAATGTTTTGCATTAGGTGCGACTTGTCCCAAAGGTTTGTCTATGGTGGGCCGTTATTGCAAGTATTGGAACACAAGAGGTCGCGGAAATCAGCGCCCCGGAGGAAGAGGAGGCCATTTTGCGCCTGAACGCCGAATATCAGGTCATAATTGTGTTGTGAGAGGGTGCACAGGTCATAATTGTGTGTAGATTCAAGATAGAAGTGCAACGCTGCCGGGCTAGCCCGGCAGCGTTGC
>CAZKVW010000042.1:18327-19460 GCA_964556285.1 uncultured Muribaculaceae bacterium | reverse complement strand
GATTCTTCACTCCGCTGCGCTCCGTTCAGAATGACACGTTACTCCGCCTCCGGCTTTGTTCAAAATGACATGCGCTCCCCGGCAGGCCCAAGGCAGGCTGTCTCCTGAACTCTACAGCAGCTGCGGGAGGAAAGTGCTGAAGATGAGGATAGCGAGCCCGGCGACCAGCACCGCCACCGTCTTGCGGGAGACCCCGCGCCATTCGTGCAGGATGACGCCCCACACATTGGAGAACACCACGTTGAGCGCCATCAGTATGCACCAGCTGAATGTCAGCAGTGCAGGGTAGTCCGCGAGCAGGCCCTTGCCGAGGCTCAGGCCGAAGAACTGGCTGTACCACAGCAGCCCGGCCAGCGCACAGAACAGGATGTTGTGCCGCCAGAGCGCTCCCTGACGGTAATCGCCCCAGCTGTGGTGATGCCCGTTCTGGTACAGGCAGTAACAGGCGTTGGTCACAAAGCCCCCCAGCGTGACAAGGAGCGTGGCGGGCAGCCCTCTCAACAGTTCGGGGGTCTCATTCCATGCCAGCGGCATCCCGAAGCTCAGCCCTACATTGAAGCATGCGCTCATCAGCCCCGACAGCAGCGCGACCGCGATGCCCTTGCCGAAATTGAACTCCTTGACGCCCTCACGTTTGGCCTCCTCCGGCTGTCCGGCGGACTTCATGGCTCCCGCCGCGCCTATGACCGCGATGCCGATGAGGGTCACCAGCACCCCGATGAGCACCGATGACGTGAGGTCGCCCGAATGTCCCGTAAGCACCGGCCCCAGGATAGCCCCGAGTCCGGCGCAGGTGCCGAGCGCGAGAGACTGTCCGAGCGCGATGCCGAGGTAGCGCATGCTGAGCCCGAACGTCAGTCCGCCAACGCCCCAGAGAACGCCGGACAGCATGGTCATCAGGCTCTCCCTCGGGTGGGCTGCGTACAAGGCAGAGAGCGACTCCCCGGACGGCACAGCCATCAGTGCACCCAGCAGCGGGAACACTAGCCAGGCGAACACCCCCTGCACGAGCCACCAGCTCTCCCAGCTCCAGGATCGTATCTTGTTTACAGGCACATAACTGCTCGACTGGCAGAATGCCCCTGCTGCAATAACCAGCAGACCAGCAATCAGATGCATAATATTCCTGTCTT
>CAZKVW010000042.1:16865-18227 GCA_964556285.1 uncultured Muribaculaceae bacterium | reverse complement strand
ATCAGGAGAGATCCTGTCCGCTGCAATTATCGGCTTCTTCGGGAAGAATGAATATGCCGCCTCCCCGGCTATCCCCTGCGCGAAGTGACCTCGCGCTCATACCGCTCAATCTCTGGGATATAGCCCTCCCCGACCGGGATGCCGTGCGTATAGTTGAACCAGTCATACACGGCTCCCAGAGGCAGCGTCTTCATCTCCTCCAGCAGCGCGAGCCGCTGGAACCCTCTCCCGCTGTCCTCATACTCCCGCAGCTTTGCGACAGGCTCCAGCAGCGCGGACAGCAGGCATTTCTGCGTGGCGCGGACACCTATTACATAGGCCCCGATGCGGTTGATGGAGGCGTCGAAATAGTCCAGCCCTATGTGGCTGCGCCCCAGCGCGTCCGCCCGCACTATCTCCTTGAACAGGTCCAGCACCTGGTCATTCATAATGGTCACATGATCCGAGTCCCACCTCACCGGCCTTGACACATGCAGCATCAGCTCCGGCACATACAGCAGCAGCGATGACACCATGTCGGAGACATTCTCTGTCTGCTCGTAATGCCCCGTGTCCAGCGTGTACATCACCTTGCGGGAGGCGCAGTACCCCGCATAGAAGTCGTGCGATCCCACGGTATAGCTCTCCAGCCCGATGCCAAAAAGCTTTGCCTCCAGGCAGGTCTTCATGTGCGGCAGCTTCTCGGAGAGTATATCGTCCAGCGCGGCGGCGAGCTGCTCACGGTAACGCAGACGCTCCACCGTCAGGTCCTTGGACCCGTCATGCACCCAGATGTTCATGATGCAGGGGTCGCCCTGCTCCTCACCCATCACCTCGGCTATGCGCCTGCAACGCTTGGTGTGCTCTATCCAGAAATCCCTCACCGCCGGGTCTGGGTTGGCCAGTGAGAGGCTGCCTGACAGCGGATGCGAGAAAGAAGTCGAGTTGAAGTCAAGCTTGAGCCCGTGCTCCCGCGCCCACTCTATCCAGCTGCGGAAGTGCTCCGGCTCCACCTCATCCCTGTCCACAGCCTTGCCGCCGAAGTCCCCGTATATCTCATGCAGGTTGAGCCGGAATGTCCCGGCGAGCAGGCTCCTGGCGAACAGGATGTCCTGCCGGACTTCATCGATGTTGCGGGCGCGTCCGGGGTAGTTGCCCGTGGTCTGGATGCCGCCGGAGAGCGCGACGCCCCTCTCAAATCCGACCACGTCGTCAGTCTGCCAGCAGTGCAGGGAGATGGGAGTCTGTTCCAGGATGCTGATGGCCCGGTCGGTGTCCACGCCGAGAGCGGCGTAGCGTTCGCGGGCGATGCCGTAAGCCAAATTCAATTCTTTTTCATTCATAATGCCCAAAGGTACTGACATGATTCGTCAGGGCAGGATG
>CAZKVW010000042.1:13901-16765 GCA_964556285.1 uncultured Muribaculaceae bacterium | reverse complement strand
GCGGCGAGAGACTCCCGGGCGTCAGCCTTGCGCCCGGTACGCTCGCAGACTATCGCCCGCAGCTGCATTTCCGGGTCAGTGTTGATGAGGTCGTCGTATGGCTTGCCCACACCGAGGTTTTCCGGCCATTCCAGCGACTGGCTGATGTAGCCGAGGGCTTTGCTGTACTGCTTGCGGTCTATGCATCCGGCAGCAAGGTGCAGCTTGATGCTGCGCCACAGCTCATGGCTTGCGCTCTGCCCCTCGTAGGGCAGTATGCGGATGCGGGTAATGACATCGTTAGCCCGACGGTAGTCACCCGTCGCCATCAGAGCTTTGATGTAGAGTTCGCCTATATGGAAATTGTCCCGGTGGCGGAGCCAGTACGGCCCAACGATGTCCAGGGCTTGGGAGTAATGCCCGTCGCTGCACAGCCTGGAGGCGAGGGCATGGGTGTATCGCCATTGCTCCGGGTCGAGGGAAATGGCTTTCTCCAGGTCGCCGGTGTTTTGGGTGAACTTGTAGCGGTATGCATAGAACGGGGCGTATTGGCATCCCTCATCGCCTGAGAGCAGTTTGCCAGCCGCGTCAGGGTCGCCGAAGTGGTCTTTGAGCATGGCGAGCATATAGGAGGCTTTCCAGCCTGCGCCGTTGGCAATGGCCCATTCGAGGGGCTCAACGGACTCCCGCCTGAATGGGAACACCAGCTCGACTGTCGCCTCTGCGATGGCAGAGAGGCTGCCGTTCATTGAAGATTCTTCACTCCGTTCAGAATGACATTCCGCTCTGTCTCTGGAGGCCCTGTCACTGAGGTATGCCTCCCAGACCTCCACCAGAGCATTTCTGTCCGGACACGCGGCCACTATGGCGGCGGCCTCCGCTGTCAGCCCCAGGCTATGATACAGTATCGCATACTCCAGATACACCTCATAACGCAGCTCCTCCTTGACGGAGGCCGCCAGCTCCTCCCCTGAAAGCCGCCCCTCCAGATACCCCTCGAAGCTTGCGAACTTGTCTAGCGCGTCCAGCTCCCGTATCCGCTTCAGCGCCCCCTCATCCGGCTTGGCCAGATACATCACCTCCAATGCCGTGATATTGTGCGCGTTGGTGACAAGCGCCTTGCGGGCGTACTCCAGAGCCGAGGCCGCATCTCCCTTGCGGAAATGCATCTGCGCGAGCCTTGTCAGCGCCGCGCTGCGGCATTCGCCTGAAATGGCGGCCATCTCATAGCAATCCATCGCGTCGCAGTCCCGTCCCAGAGCCTCCGCCGCGACCCCGCCGATGTAGTTGGCGACCGGGTCGTAGGTGTCTGTGGCCAACGCCTTGGAGGCCAAGTCCCAGCTCTCCTGTTCCATCCCTCTGTCCAGGCATATCATCGCACGCAGCACAAGGGCAGACCGCAAGTTGGGCGACAGCCCCAAAGCCCTCACAGCCAGGCTGTCCGCCATTCGCATCTCTTTCATCCCATACCATGACCAGGCTGCGTCCGTCAGGGCGTCAGCCGACTCTTTGTCATAGCCCTCGGGCAATGTCTGCGGCCTGTCCACTGTCTCGTCCTCGTCTGTCCATATCGTCACCCCGTTCAGCGTTACCCTGTACGGCGCGCCGCCCGGACTCCCGGCAGCAATCCCTCCAATGCCGCCCGCTCCGCTCTCACCATCACCTCCGCCAGCCTTGTCCAGCCCCTCTATGCTGACAAATGCCGGAACGGCGGTGCGCAATGCCACCTGCTGCGAGCGCAGCACTCGCCCATCCCTGCCATACGACACCAGCACCCCGTCCACATCCCGCAGCGGATATAGCCCCATGCTGCCTCCATCCACCTTGACCGCTGCGTCCTCCGTCACATAGTCCACCCCTCCGATGCCGCTCACAGGCATCCACCATTCATCCCAGCTGTCCGTCCCGTAGGGCGTGAACAGAGTCTGCTTGAACGGTGTCCCGATACTCCCGGGACGGTTCTGATTCATCAGGCGGCCGCTCTGCATCTCCACATACTGCATCCCCGAGTCCGTGAGCAGGTCCGTCCAGATGCCGCCCTGCCGAGATTGCGACCAGCTGTAATACTTCCTCCCCATCTTGCCGTCCCGGCTGGCCATATGCAGCATGCCGTAGTTCTCATTCCGCCACCATGCCCCGAACCAGCCCTTGTGCGAGCCGCCGATGTGCAGTGACCAGTCGGCCCCGCTGCCCTGATTGCTGTAGCGGGAGATATCCAGCCCGTTGCCGTTCACCGGGAACGGAGCCGTGTCCCCCTCGTGCGAAATGGAGAATGTGCCCGGGTACAGCATTTCCAGATCGGGGGAAGCCTTGACGGCCGAATTGGCCCAAGTGTAATAGGGACGGTACAGCCCGGAGGCGTTGTGCCACAGCGTTGAAGTCCTCAGCCGGCATTCGTCGGGAGGGAGGGCGATTGTCACCGTCCACCATGTCCTTGTCAGCAGGTCTAGCGCGCCGATGTGGCAGGCGGCGCTGCCGTCCTCTCCGGCGGAGGCATCCCATTCCACCGGATGGGCGCAGGTCGGCGCATGGCCTATAATCCCGTGGTTGAACTCGATGCCGCCGCTCGTCCAGGGCCCGCGCATGGAGATGTCCCGGAATTTGACCACATCGTTGTTGTACAGGATGTCCTTGCCGGTCGTCTTGTCCCGGACTGCCCAGACCTTGCCCCCGATTTCCGGGAAAATGGTGACTTCCAGCCAGTCATTCTCCAGCACGACGACTGTCCAATGCCGTTCCTCGGCTGAGACGCTGTATCCGTCGAAACGCCAGTACGGGTAGTATATGGTCATGTTCGGCACGGGATTAGGGTCGGAGAACGGGTAGGTGGCCATCACCGTGTCCCGGACAGAGAAGGTCGCCGCCCTGTGGCTTGCTGCCGCTCC
>CAZKVW010000042.1:0-13801 GCA_964556285.1 uncultured Muribaculaceae bacterium | reverse complement strand
CCATCACCGTGTCCCGGACAGAGAAGGTCGCCGCCCTGTGGCTTGCTGCCGCTCCTGCATTCGTAGCCGCCCCGTGGATGGTTATCGGGACAGCAACCGCAGCGGCTGCCCCCGCAGCATTCGCCGCCTCCGCTCCAGCCGCCTCTAAAACCGTCGCCGGAACAGGCATTGCTCCAGCCGCCCACGCCACGGCGCAGACCCCGGCTACTGCCACTATTTTTTTCATGACCATCATCATTTTAAGTAAAGTGTCGAGTCTTTCTCTTTCATAACGCCTAAAATACTGACATGATTCGTCAGGACAGGATGGCCTTTTGCCCGTAATGCTTTCAAAAATGACAATAGTTAGTTATTTTTGACGCGTCATCCAGCCAAATGGTGCCGTGTCCGAGTCAGTTCATCTCAAATATCTTGCAGTCAACCCTGCTGACCTCTCCTATGGGACGGGAGTCAACTCTGTCGGCTTCCAGAAAGTTGGAGCCGGAGAGCCATATCCGCCTCTCGGACACCCTCAAAGGTATCTTTTCTCCACGGCTAACGGGCGTGTCCTCTCCGAATACCAGCTGCTGTACATCACTGAGGGCAGGGGAGTCTTCTGTTCCGAGGCCACCGGCCTGAACAACGTAATCCCTGTGAGCCGCGGCAGCGCAATGCTGCTCTTCCCCGGAGTCTGGCACAATTACCATCCTGCCGCTGACGCAGGGTGGAAAGAGTATTGGATAGGTTTCAGCGGATTCGCAATGGACTCCAAGGTGAGAGGAGGATTCTTCTCTCCGGAGACCCCCGTCCTGCATGTGGGCATGCACGACTCCATGGTGTCGCTCTATGAGGACGCGATAGCGGCAGCGTCGGAGCAGAAGTCTGGATTCCAGCAGCTGCTGTCCGGCATCGTCGAAGACCTGCTCGGCAAGGCGTACTGCTATGACAGGAACGCTGCGTTCAGCAGGCAGGGGATTGACGGGACGATGGAGACGGCAAAGGCCCTGATTGCCTCCCGCCTTGACGGGGAGAACTCTCCAAGGGAGATAGCAGCCGAGCTGTGCATGAGCTACTCCAACTTCCGGCGCTACTTCAGGCAGTATACCGGATTCTCGCCCTCCCAGTACATCCGGCTCCTGCGGATGAACCGTGTCAAGGAGATGCTTACCAACACTTCCGTGTCCATCAAAGAGGTGGCGTTCCGTTGCGGTTATGTGGACTATTGCACTTTCCTCACCTCTTTTCGCAAGTTGGAGGGGATGACCCCCTCGCAGTACCGTGCGATGACCAAATCCACCCCCCCCCCACATGTCAGGAAGCCGGAAAATAGGCTGATGCAAGTTATTTTTTCACACTTGCTAAAAGGTCGCCCGTCTGGTCATTTTGAAGGGGCAGTGCGTCTTGTAAAGTTTCCTGGAGAGTATCATCCCGGCCGCCAGCCGTCCCATCTCCTCAAAGTCCGTGGAGATGGTGGTAAGGCCTCCAAGAATCACTTCATTGAGAGGGAATTCGTTGTATGAGATTATCTTTATGTCCTTTCCTATGACGAGATTCTGGTCCTTGGCTTTGCGGGCGAGGTCGGTCAGCCCCAAGTCAATCTGGCTGTTGAGAATCAGATAAGTGGTGTTCTCCGTTATCTTGTCGGGGACACCCTTGCGGAACGACACCGGGATACCGTTTTCCTTGCAGAACTTCTTCACTGACGATTCCATGAGATGACCGTACAGCGAGCTTTCAAGGGTCAGCACTTCCAGACGCGAAGACTCTCGGAGTCCCCTGAGGCCCTGACGCAAACCTTCGCTTACATCGTTTTCGAAATCCTGATACACGCATCCGTAATTTCCTTTGAGCGCGTCCATCTTCTTGTCCAGGAGAATGAGTTTCCGGGTGGGCACTTTCTTCAGGAGTTTGACAGCTCTCGCTTGCGATTCCCTGTCGAGAGGAAAGTGTGGCGTGATTACATAATAGTCGTAGTTGTCAAGGTTGTTGCCCAGATAGTATTCAAGAAGGTTCAAGTCCTGATTGTGAGTCAGTATGGTTGTATTGGCACATGCTCCGAGTGAGGAACTGAAGGAATTGAACAACACCTGCTTGTAGATGCTCAACTTGTCGAAAAGCACGAGAACTGAAGTCTTGCCGTCGCTGCTGTTGTCGTTGACATAGAACCCTTTTCCCTGGCGGGGGACAATGACTCCCTCGTCACGGAGGGACGCGTATGCTTTCTTCACCGTCTCTTTTGAGATGCCTGTTTTTACGGCCAGCTCGTTCATTGATGGGAGTATGTCCCCCGGCTTGTATTCCCCGGATTTAATGGCTTCCGTTATCAGTGTCTGGATCTGCTTGTAGATGGGGACACGGCTTTCCGTATTCACCGAAAAAAGAGTTTTCACGAATGAATGTTCTTATCCTGTTGATATCGCCGCCCTTCTATCTTCAGCCTTCGTTTTCGGAAAATGCCGAAAAGACGGACGGATATTTGTTTTTTTTGTATATATTTGCACCACACCACACCACACGTATGTGCCCATACTCGGGAAGCATCCTCTGGTACTGTTTGACAAAGTTATGAAAAATAAATTAATAGGGTATAAATGGGAAGTCCTCCTCCTGCTCTGGATGGCATATCTTCTCAATCAGGCTGACCGTCAGGTGTTCAATACGGTACTGCCGGCAATCAGAGACAGTCTCGGATTGACCGACAGTTCCGTCGGGCTTATAGCCACCATCTTCAACTTGTTCTACGCGCTCATGGTCCCGATTGGAGGCTGGGCGGGGGACAGGTTCTCCAAGAAATGGGTGACGACCTTGAGCATCCTCTTCTGGAGCGTGGCCACGATGTTTACGGGCCTCGCCACAGGCTTTGTCATGTTGGTCATCTTCAGGAGCGTGGCTACTGGCGGAGGGGAGGCTTTCTTCGGGCCTGCCAACTACTCCCTCTTGGGACAGTACCATACAGACACCCGCGCAAGGGCGATGTCGATTCACCAGACAGCTTATTATATCGGCATAATGCTCTCCGGATTTCTGGCCGGCCTCATTGCGGACAGTTTCGGATGGAAGTATTCGTTCCTTGTATTCGGAGCGTGCGGAGTCGTCTGGGCGGTTGTCATGATGGCCAGGCTCCGGGACTTCCCCAAGGAAGAGCCGACGGATGCCCGTGCGGCAAATAAAGAGGAGGACAAGCCGGGATTCTTCGAGGGTTTTAAGGTGGTGTTCACTACTCCCACAGCTCTCATGCTCACCCTAGGCTTCAGCGGCCTCATCTTCGTCTTGACAGGATACCTGACATGGATGCCGACATATCTCCATGAGGAGTTCGGGCAGAGTCTTGCCGGAGCCGGATTCAACTCCATGTTCTACACCCATATCGCGGCTTTCTTCGGCGTCCTCATCGCCGGGACGTTCAGCGACCGCGTGGCCAAGGCGCATCCGGGGGCCAGAATGGCCTTGCAGGGGGCGGGCCTCCTGCTCGGCGTCCCGTTCATCCTGCTCATGGGCATGTCGAAGACCCTTCTTCCGGTGTACATAGGCTTGGCGGGATTCGGCTTCTTCAGGGCCTTTTTTGATGCCAACACATATACGGTACTCTACGATGTCACTCCTCAGAGGCTTCATTCCTCTTGCTCCTCCGTCATGATTATGGTGGGGTTCGGAGTCGGGGCGTTCGCTCCCGTAATCCTCGGCGCCATCAAGCAGTCCGCCGGTCTCTCCGCCGGATTGACATGCCTCGCTGCCGTGTGGCTCGTGTTCGGAGTCCTGATGAACCTGGTGGCGTGGAAACGCTACCGGAAGGACTATGACATCAATCGTCAACGGGAAATGTCTAATGAATAAAGCATATCCATACTGATGAAAAAAGAATTCAAAACCAGCAAGGCCAAGGCCGGCCTTCTGCTTGTCGCCTCGCCCAGGTTCAAGAACCTCTCCGGCCCGCTCAGAGGGACTTATGGAGAAAGGAAAGAACAAGCAGTCAAGGAAATAATCGCGTCCATGGATTTTCTGGATATCATATATCCTGGCATTGTGTATGAGACCGCGGACGCGGAGAAGGCCGTCAAGATGTTCTTTGACGAAGATGTGGACTTCGTTGTGGCGGAGTTCCTCTCCTGGAGCGAGGACTATGCCTGGATACATTTCCTTCGGGATATGCCTGAGGTTCCTGTCCTGTTCGTCAATGTCGCCAAGAGAAAGATGACTTTCGAGACGACTCTTGACGAGGACGACTTTATAGACTATCTCTGCGCCGGGACTTTGGTGGGGTCTCTTGAGGGGTCCGGCTCCGTGGCGAGGATTCCGAGGAAGAACGTCACCACGATAGTCGGGACCAGGGAGGAGGTGATGGAGCAAATACGCCGCTTCTCCAGAGCTGCCAAAGCGAGGGCCGTCCTCCGCCGCTCCACCGTCGGCCTGATGGCCAACATGAACGAGGCCATGTGGTCTACTTATATTGACAATTACGACCTTTTCACCAAGATAGGCCCGGAGATCCATTATCTCCCTTATTCTGATTACGGGGAAGTCATAAAGTCTCTGCCGCAGAGCGACATCGAAGAGTACATGAGCTTGCTCAAGTCCCGCTACAGGATGATGGACGATGTGGACGAAGACAAGTTCAGGGGCTGCGTTGAGGCGACCTTGGCGATAAAGGAGATGGCGGAGAAAGGCGATGTGGACGTGTTTGTCTACAATGACATCGACCAGGCCACATTCAAGACCGCCGGGTGCCGTGCCGGCTTCTATCCCGAATGGTTCAACGACAATGTCTCCGTGCTTGTCCCGGAGGCAGACATAGGAGCGGGTCTTGCCACATATGTCCTCAAGCTCATGTCCGGGGAGCATGTGAACTTCTTGGAGCCTTTCCATATTGAGGACGATTTCGGGACATTCGCCGGCGGTCACGCCGGCCCCAACGACCACAATGACCCGAAATGGAAGGACAATGTCATAATAGCCCGCGACGTGAGGTTTGCCAAGACTTCATGGAAGTATGCCGGGGCCCCGTTCGCATGGTACAGGATCTCCCCCGGGATGAAGACCATAGCGGGGATATTCGAGCAGGACGGCAAGTACAAGCTCATCTGCTTCAAGGCCGAATCTCTCCCCGGCAAGCACCTCCTGGCGACATACTCCCACAGCATCTTCAGGCCTGTGGTGCCAGTGAAACGGCTTTTCGAAGAGATTCTCAGGATAGGAGCCACCCAGCACTACGCCCTGTGCGACGGGGACTGGACCAGAGAGCTTGAGTACTTCGCCTCCATGATGGGCTTTGAGTTCCATTACATTTCTGAATAAGTAGAGAGAGCCATGAGTTTCATGTACAACCCGTATCCTTTCGACGATCCCAGGTCGGTCAACCGTCCGGCACTGCCTCAGAAGACAGTCGAATCCGTTATCGCCGGAGGGAGCAGGAACGCCGCAAAGAAATTCGCCGGGATGTTGGCGGAGACGCTCTCCCGGGAGGGGCGCAGCCTTGCCGTCGCCTTTGACGGGTACACGGCCGCCTCGTGGGACAAGTTCATCAACCTCCTGCACAGCGAGCTGGAGGCTTTGGGCATTCCTTTGAGGGTGATTGACGGTCACAAGGCGGTGTTCAAGAGCAATGACGAGATCAATTCCATGATAGAGCCGCTGCTCTCGTGGGACACTTCGGAGGATCCCACCCTCCTTTTCGGGCGCATATACAGAGGGGGATACGAGGGAATGACAGACGAGGAGAAAGTCGGCGCGCTGAGAAAGGACTTGGGCAGTCTTGTCCGGGGAACGGGGGAGGTAGTCCTCGTTTACGGTTATGGAGTCCTCTCCAAAGGCCTCAGGGACCTTTTTGACGTGAAGTGCTTCTTCGACATCACCCCCAAGACGAGCATCCTCAGGATAAGGAGGGGAGAGTATGCCAACATCGGGAAAGAATATGCGGATCCCGTCAACAGGATCATAAGGCGCTGCTACTACTGCGACTTCGAGATGGCCGTGCAGGAGAGAAGAGAACTCCTCCAAAGCGACTCCATCGATTGGCTGTTCCTGTCCGATGACCCTGACGATGTCAAGATCCTTTCGCGGGAGACTTTCTCTGACATCCTCTCACGTCTCGCCACATACCCTTTTCGGGCCAAGCCCGTCTATCTGGAAGGCGTTTGGGGCGGAACATACATGAAGAAGCTCAGGAATCTTCCTCCCCAAATGCGGAACGCCGCATGGGTGTTCGACTTTATCCCGATGGAGGTCAGCGTAGTGGTGGAGGCTGGACATAATCTGCTGGAATTCAACTTCTGCACCTTTGTCCACAAGGAGGGGGAGGCTATAATGGGTGACGCCTGTGTCAGGAAGTTCGGAGGGTATTTCCCGATAAGGTTCAACTACGATGATTCCTATCACTCCACAGGCAACATGTCCATCCAGTGCCACTCTGGGGCGAAGTTCAACATTGACCGTTATGATGAGCTCGGACGGCAGGACGAGAGCTACTATGTTTGCGTGACCGGACATGAGGCCAAGACATTCATCGGATTCCGGGATGATGCCGACATAGATGAGTTCTTCAGGGCGATAGAGGCCGCTGACAAGGACTGCAAGCCCGTCGACTACATGAAGTATGTCAGTTATGAGGAGAGCAGGCCCGGGCTGCAGGTCATGCTTCCGGCGGGGACCATACACTCCAGCGGACGCAATCAGGTAATCTTGGAGATAGGCTCCCTCACCGTGGGTTCGTACACCTACAAGATGTATGATTACCTGAGGCTTGACTTCGACGGCAAGCAGAGGCCCATACACACCAGGCTCGGGGAGCTGAATGTCCGTCAGGACAGGAGGACATCGGTCATCCGCGACCCGGACAGCCCTGAATACATCGTCCAGAAGCCGCGCGTCCTCAAGGATGGAGACGGCTGGAGGGAGATTATCCTCGGAGAAAATCCCCAGATGTACATAGCCCTCCACCGCCTCGATTTCGAGAGGTTCTGCCCCCAGGATACGGAGGGGAACCGGTTTCATGTCCTCGCCCTTGTCGATGGCGAGGGCGTCAGGGTCAGGAGCCTGGATCATCCGGAGAGGAGCTTTGAGATGCAGTTCCTGGACATCGTGTGCGTCCCCGCTTGCATGGGGAAGTATGTGATTGAGAATCTTGGCAAGGAACCGGTCATGGTCCACAAGACCCTCCTGCGGGACGGATATGAGAACGATCCCAGATAGGCGCACTATGGATGGAGCTGTTCTTCTGGATGTAGGCGGGACATTCATAAAGAGGGGCGACGGGAAGAGCTTCCCCGTTGACTCTGACGGAAGCGCCTTGGAGATATCCTCAGACCTGCGCTCCGCGCTTGCGGCGGACGCTCCTTACTCCACTGTCCGCGTGGCAATCCCGGGCCCGTTCGATTACGCCGGAGGGACATTCCTGATGAGGCACAAGTTCGCCTCTGTCTACGGGATGAACTTCAGGGAAGTGGCGGGGATAGCCGCCGGGACAGCCGTCAGCTATGTGCATGACGTCAACTGCATGCTCCTGGGGGAGATGACCTCCGGCGGAGCGGCTTACGGTTTCGGGAACGTGGCTCTTGTCACCATAGGGACCGGGCTCGGCTTTGCAAGGGCGGAGAATGGGAAGATACTGGTGAACAATCTCGGCTCGCCGCTGGAGAGCATCTACGACATGCCTTTCGAGGGCGGAATTCTCGAAGACAAGGTATCCAAGAGGGGGATTGTGAATCTCTACAGGAATCTCTCCGGAGAGGAGGGGCTGACTGTAAAGGAGATAGCGGCCAGAGCCGGGGATGGTGACGCTCTTGCGCTTGAGGCATTCTCTCGGACAGGGGGGATCCTGGGCTCCGCGCTTCGTCCCGTTGTCCTCCGCTGCGGAGTCGAATGCCTCCTTTTCGGGGGACAGATATCAAGGTCTTTCGCCTTGATGGAGGGTGCGCTGAAGAAGTCCCTGGGGCGTTGTCCGAGCCTGAAGAAAATCTCCCCCGTGTCTGATTTCGACAGGGCGACATTCAATGGTCTCAAGGCTCTTCTTGACGGTTTTCCTGCTTTTAAAACTTAATGATATATTTGCAACACACGACACCACACCTAAGAGTTCTATTCAGCATGCCATGAAAACGAAACTGTACAAACACATTCTTCTGGCTTTGACCTTTCTGGTCTTGTCGGCCGCCGCTTTTGCCCAGGGGACGGTAACGGTAAGCGGGACGGTCACGGATCTGCGCACAGGGGAATCCATCCCCGGCGCGGTGGTCTCAGTAAAAGGAGGAACCTCCGCTACCACTACCGACATTGACGGGAGGTACTTCATAGCCGCTTCACCCTCTTCGACTCTCCTTGTCCAGTGCCTCGGGTATGTCTCCGGAGAGTCTTCCGTCGGGAAGAGAACTGTGATAGACTTCGCCTTGGAGACAGACAGCGAGATCCTGGACGAGACCGTCATCGTCGGTTACGGCACCCTTAAGAAATCCCAGCTGGTCGGGTCTGTCGAGACAGTCTCCGGCGAAGTTCTGGAAGACAGGGTCAACACCAATATCTCCAAATCCCTGCAAGGGCAGATTCCCGGGCTGTCAATCATACAGACGGACGGCAAACCGACCCACGGCGGGAACATCTATATCCGTGGAGGAGCGACATCGTATGTCTCCAGAGGATCTGCCGGCGGGAGCAAGGCCAGCTATTCGATAGGGCAGGGAGGTTCGGCTCTCGTGCTTGTCGATGGGGTTGAGAGCGATATGTCAACGGTCAATCCGGATGACGTCGAGAGTGTGACCGTGCTCAAAGACGCCTCCTCATCGGTCATCTACGGAGCTAGAGCAGCGTACGGGGTCATCCTCATCACGACCAAGTCCGCCAAGGGAGACAAGCTCTCCATCAGCTACAACGGGTCATATTCCATCAACTCCCGGACTGTCAAGTGGGAGAACGAGGTGATATCCGACGGCCTGACATACCTTGAAACGGCATACGAGCATTTCGAGGGGCATGACGCCACTCCAGGTTCCGCCGGCATGACTCCGACAAAGCTGAACACCTATTCAGTCCCCTCCGATTATCTTGAGAGGTTCAGATCCCATGTCGAGAGCGGAGCCACGAACACCTGGGAGCTCGTTGACGGGCAGTATGTGTATTACGGGAACGAGAACTACCTCAAGAAGTTCTATCGTCCCTGGAACGGGACAACGACCCAGTCCCTCTCAATCTCCGGGTCATCCGGCAAAGTGTCCTACGCCCTGTCCGGCAGGTACTACACGCAGGACAACATATACAAGATCGGCAACGAGGACTACAATTCCTACAACCTCAGGAGCAAGATTTCTGTCCAGGCCCTTGACTTCCTCTCTTTCGACAGCAACACCAGCCTGAGCGTCATGAACTACGACCAGCCGGTGTTCTCCAGGAACAGCAAATCCGTCGGCTCCCAGCTCTGGCAGATTGCGATGATGGGTCTTCCGGTAATCCCGGCCACCAACGAGGACGGCACTTACACCATAGGCGGGGCTTCCAGCGGATATGCATCTTTCAATGAGGGGACTTCCGAGCACACGGACGACCGCATGACAGTGACCAGCACGACAGGAGTGACTTTCGAGCCATTCAAGGACGTGTTCAAGATACGGGGCGAGTTTACTTTCAAAGATACCAGGAGGGAGCAGCAGAGGCATGTCGGAGCGGTCTCCTACAGCTCCGCTCCCGGGACAGTCACATACTATGTCCCCAGAACGGAGTCCTACATGAAATACTGGCAGTCCGACACCAAGAGGATAATTGCCAATGTGGTGGCCACATGGACTCCCAAGCTCGGGCAGAATCACAATCTCAATGTCGTGGGAGGGTGGAATCTTGAGGACTACGACTATTCTCTGCACTACATCCTGCGTACAGGGCTCCTCTATCCGGACAAGGCTAATTTTGAACTGATGGACGGCCTCGACCCGGAATTGAGCCAGAACAAGAGTTCGTACGGCCTGGTCGGGTTCTTCGGAAGAGCGAACTACACTCTCCGCAACAAGTACATTCTTGAGCTTTCCGCACGCTATGACGGCAGCTCCAAGTTCCCGGCCAGTCAGCAGTGGGGGTTCTTTCCCAGCGCCTCCGCAGGATGGAGGCTCTCCAACGAGCCGTGGATGAAATGGTCAAGGCATTGGCTTGACAACCTCAAGATAAGGGCGAATTTCGGGTCTCTCGGCAACGGCGCCATCGCTCCTTACTCCTTCCTCACGACCATGGGGGTGAGCAAGACAGACAATGTCTTTGACGGAGCTCTCGTCCCCAAGGTGAGCGAGCCGTCAGTAGTCCCGGACAACCTGACATGGGAGACAGTGACGACAGGAGATGTCGGGCTCGATGCCGACTTCCTCGGCAGCAGGCTGTCATTCTCCGGAGACATCTATGTGCGCGACACGGACAACCTCTACGTTCAGGGGCCTGAGATTCCCGCGACATACGGGGCGTCGACACCCAAAGGGAACTACGGCGCCCTCAGGACAAGCGGCTGGGAGCTCACCCTCTCGTGGAGAGACACTTTCATCCTGGCTGCCAAGGATCTCACATACAATGTGAAATTCAGCCTCTGGGACTCCAGGACCAAGGTGACGAAGTTCTACAACGAGTCCGGCGGCATGTTTAACTACTACGAGGGCAAGTATCTCGGGGAGATATGGGGATTCAGGACGGACGGGCTGTTCGCCTCCAATGAGGAGGCCTCGGCCTGGCCGGTGGACACTTTCCACAATTTCGTCCCGAGAAGCGGCCCCTATGCGGGCGACCTCAAGTTCGTGGACACTAACGAAGACGGAACAATTGGGGTCGGCTCCTGGACACTCGATGACCATGGCGATCTGGAGAGGATAGGGAACGAGTCCCCCCGCTATCAGTTCGGACTCAACCTCGGCTTCCAGTGGAACGGGATAGATTTCAGCGCTTTCTTCCAGGGAGTCGGCAAACGCGACTGGTATCCTTCTCAAGGGTCGGATTTCTTCTGGGGCGGATATGCGCGGGCTTATGTTGCGTATGTCCTTAAAGACCAGGCTGGGGACAATCATGCGATACTCGACAAGTCCACTGACAACTGGACTCTTGCCAACGCGGACAAGAATCCGTACTGGACGAGGAGAACCTACGGGACCGCCAACAGCGCGACCGGCGCCCTGACCTTCCCCAACGACCATTTTCTCCAGAACGCGGCCTATGTCAGGCTCAAGAACCTTACGGTCGGCTACACCATCCCCTCGCAGATTACTGGCAAGGCGAGGATTTCCAAGGCGAGGGTCTATCTCTCCGGGGAGAATGTCTTCACCTGGTCGCCTCTCTTCAGGCACACCAGCATGTTTGATCCCGAGGTCATAGGGAACGGGGACTCTGACTTCACCTCCGGAACCAGCACTTCGATGGGCGACGGATACTCCTATCCTATGCTCCGGACATTCACTTTAGGAGTCAACATCAGTTTTTAGCGCAGAAGCCATGAAAAAGACATTATACTTCATATCCGCGATGGCGGCTCTTTCCGGGACGGTCTCCTCCTGTTCCAAATTTTTCGACAGGGAGCCCGGTGACGAGTTCGACGCCGCACGTTATTTCGTCACCGAGACGGATCTCCGTTACTACACCAACAGCCTCATAGACGCGGCTCTCCCATCGGCCGCAACCATCGCCATAGGGAACGACCAATATACGGACTTCTGCGCGACCCGTTCGTCCGAGACTTTCTTCCTGCCGGGGGCCTACAACGCCGGCATCGCGTCCGGATGGTCATATTCCGATTGGAGCTTCCTCCGCAAAGTTGCCTATATGCTGGACAACATGGACAATGCCAAGGGCAACGTGACAGAGGCGGTCTACAATCATTATGAGGGAGTGGCCAGATTCTTCAGGGCCATGGCCACGTTCAACAAGGTGAAGAAGTTCGGCGACTGCTTCTGGATAGACCATGTGGTTGGGACGGACGATGATGCGATTCTCTATGGGGAGAGGCAGGACAGGGAATACATCATGCACAATGTCATCGAAGACCTGGCCTTTGCCTGCTCCAACTGCCTGGCTTCCGGGGATGGGGTGAGATCCGACGGCTGCATCTACATCAACCGCTACACGGCTCTGGCTCTCGCCTCCAGAATTTGCCTTTTCGAAGGCACGTACAGGAAATATCATTCGGTGAACCCTTCGACAGGCTTAGCCTGGAACGGGAAGTACGAGTCTTCCAGCGAACTTCTCGCCCTGGCACGGGACTACGCCAAGGCCCTTATTGACTCCCGGGTGTTCTCAATACACCCGAACTTCAGGGACCTCTTCGTCAGCGACGATTTCTCGTCCACGTCCGATGAGGTGATTTGGGGGCTCTCGTCTTCCGATGCCCTCGGTGTCAAGCACAATGTCACATATACATACTGCTCCTCTACCGCCGGCAATCTTGCCTCTCCGACAAAGGAGTATGTCATGATGTTCCTCCGTTCCAACGGCACTCCATGGCCGAGCGGGGCTATATCCCTCTCCAAGGAGATGAACGGCAGGGACAACAGGCTGACCGCTACAGTCCTGGGGCCTTCTGCGACCAAGAAGAGCGCGTCCGGGGCCTCCGTGGCATTCACTCCCAACTTCACATGGAGCGTCACCGGATACATCTGGTACAAGTGGCTGCAGACGAGTTACGAAGCGATGTCGAACTCAAGGAGCGCTTCCACCAATTCACTCCCGGTCATACGTTATTCCGAGGTGCTTCTCAACTACGCCGAAGCGGTCGCCGAGCTGGGGGAGATGACTTCCTCCATTTGGGATCAGACGGTAGGGGCGCTCAGGAGGATTCACGGCGGGCTGTCCTACACGGGATACCCGGGATCGTCCGGATATGTGGCGGATTCGT
Organism: uncultured Muribaculaceae bacterium; assembly: GCA_964556285.1. Lineage (GTDB taxonomy): Bacteria > Bacteroidota > Bacteroidia > Bacteroidales > UBA932 > Cryptobacteroides. The sequence continues at coordinate 987 of CAZKVW010000042.1, read as the reverse complement.
GGCTCAGGAGCTACTACACAGAGGATGTCCTCCATCCTGCGGAGCTTTCAGACTTCGTCCTGGAGATACGGAGGGAGAGAGCCGTTGAGCTGATGCTGGAGAACGGGGCCAGATATGACGACCTTATGAGGTGGAATGTCGGCGACCTGATTGAGAGGAGATACCGTCATCAGGGCTGGAGGGGCGTGTATTTTACCGCCGCCGAGGCCGCTTCCGGGGTTGTCTTCCACGGGGTCAGGTACACTGTTGCCGTCAACGGGAGCAACTCTTCCACGAGTTACCCCATATCAAACGATGCCAGGGATGGCGCCTACACCCTTTCCTACGGGACTTACGGGTATCTCGTCTACAACTACGGGCTTGAATGGAAAGACAGGAACTACCTCTATCCGATTCCGGCCACGGCCCAGAATGTCAACCCTCTCCTCGGGCAGAATGAAGGATGGCAGTGGCAATAGTTAGTTAAATGTGTCAAATGCAAGATGAAAGCGATGAAAACATATCGGTCTCTCATGACGGCAATGGCCGTGATCCCTCTGCTGTTCTCCTCCTGCAAGGACTCCTCCAAGAATGACATCGTGGAGGATCCGTACATATCCGTTGACCCTGCGTCTTTCAGCACGGACTATAAAGGAGGCAAGCAGGCGATAAGCGTTGACGCCAACGCCAGCTGGGTCATCACCCGCACCGATGAGGCCGGAGCTGCGGTCGATTGGGTCAAGCTTGACAAGATTTCCGGGAACGGGCCTCTTGTCATGAACATACTGGTGGAGGAGAACGATGGCTCCTCCGACAGAAAGGCCCTGCTGACATTCACGGCAGGGGATGCCAACGCGTATTTCGACGTTTCCCAGACCGGCAATCCCGACAGCTCTGCGGATGACGAGCCGGTTGTTCCCGACCCGGAGATAGATCCGGACGATCCGGATGACCCGGATGACCCGGTCATTCCCGATGACCCTGACATCCCTGACGATGAAACAGTAG
>CAZKVW010000041.1:17100-19531 GCA_964556285.1 uncultured Muribaculaceae bacterium | reverse complement strand
CTTTTCGCTCACCAGAGCGGCGTAAGAGGATCCGAGGCCCCCTGTCATCCTGAGTGCCAGCGAAGAATCCCCCGCAGCCGCCCTGCGGCTCACTGCTGCACGGGGCGGGACAGGCGGCGCAGATTCTTCACCGTGCCGTCCGCTATCTCATAACACAGCTCATAGCACATGTACTCCATGTAGCCTCTGCGGTGGGCTGATCCTGTGTAGTACTCGCTCTGGAATCCGCCTAAAGCCAGCTCCGTGAGCGGCATCGTTGTAATCCCGACTTTCAGCAGCCCGGTGAGCAGCTTGTAGTTTCTCGCCAGGTGCCCGTTGATACGCGCATGCACGGCACGCACGTCATGCGCGTTCCTGTTGTGCCAGCGGTTCCGGCACGTGTCATCGCAGAACTTCTTGTCTGTACGCCCGTATGTGATGACGTTCCCGCATTCAAGACATCTTGCAGCCTCCTCTTTCACAATCTTGTACTTCATGGCTTATAGATTTTCGTCCCTCAAAGGTGAGACTCTTTGACCTGTTTTCCTACTGACCCAAAGAAACAATTTCATCTTTTTACGTTTCTTTGCATCTGCGGGCAGTTATGTTTTTTCTTGAGGAGGGAGCGATTTTCTCTGTAATCCGCATGAACGCTTAAAATATTTCGGGCTGGCACTGTCCGGAACTCTTCAAAAAATAAAAAACCTAAAAGAAAAGCCATATTTGCCGGTTTTTTCTTTTTGGTTTGCGCGAGGTGTCTTCCCATGTGCTTACTTTGCCGCCAAGCAGACGCATTCTGCGCTGCGAACCTTTTTGTATAACCTGGATTTTGAGACTATGGAATTTCTCAATCGAGTCGAACTGCGCGGCAACATAGGCAGTGTCCGTACCAACACGTACAACGGACGATCAGTTGCCAACCTGACCATTGCAACCGGGCGCGCGTACCGGTCTTCCGGAGGGGAGCCCGCCATAGAGACCACCTGGCACAACGTGACTGCATGGCAAGGCAAGGGGATGCCTGATTTCTCGCTTCTCGAGAAAGGTATGAAGCTGCATGTCATCGGGAGGATTGTAACACGCCGTTTTACCGGAGATGACGGCGTGGACAGGACAATCTACGAGATTGCGGCCACCAGCATGGACATTGTGGACGAGACGGGTCAGCTCTCATACGAGGCGTGACAGGCACTGATGGACACTTCTGCAATCATATCAGTATCTGTAGCCCTGTGCATTGTGTGCTCATGCAGCACCGCCCGCAAAGTCGCGGCGCTGCGCGAGGGCGGCGCGACATTCTCGCTCAGTCTGCCGGAGCATCTTGACACGGCAGACTTCCGGGATGTGAGCGTCCCCCACACAGCGCATGACACTCTGCTGGTGACCGACAACTCGGGACGCGAGATGATCATAATGAAAGCTGTGCGTGACGAGAACGGCGAGATGGTCGCGACGGATGTCATTGACGCCGCCGTGGTCACAGCCAAGTTCAGGAATGTGGCGGAGAGGCACGGCAAGGTCAATATCGAGTTTCAGATACGCGTCCCTCATTCCATGGCGGACAGGGACTGGCAGCTGCGCCTGCGCCCGTCGCTGACCGTCATGGGGAGCAGGCGGGATTTGGACTCGGTGATCATTACCGGAGCGGATTACCGCAAGTCCCAGCTCAAGGGCTATCAGCAGTACGAGCGTTTCTTGCGTTCAATCATTACAGACACGTCCAAGCTGGTGGATGTCCATCAGCTGGAAATGTTCCTTAAACGCAATATCCCGGAGATATACGCATACAGATATGATTCCACAGAGGTGTCCGACGCCATGTTCTACAGCCATTACGGCATCAGCCAGAGGCAGTGTGTCGAGCATTATGTCAAACGGCTCAAAGTCCGGATCAACAACCGTCGCAAGTCTAATATAGACAAGGCCTACGCGCATTATGTCAAATCCCCCATACTCACAGAGGGGATACGGCTGGACACGGTGCTTTCCGGCGCCGCAGCAGATTTTGTATATGACTATGTTGAAACGATACCGGCCTCCCCCGGCCTGAGAAAGGCCAGCGTGACCGTCTGCGGTGACATCCTCCGAGGCGGCAGCGTCATCTGCCATGTGCCGGAGGCAGGCCCCCTGACATTCTATATATCATCCGTATCCAATTTCGTGGACGATTCGCAGCGTTATTTGGATGTGGTGCTTGAGAGACGCGTGTCCGCCAACACTGCTTGCTATGTGGAGTTTGCGCAGGGCAAGAGCGTTGTGGATGACACACTCGGATGCAATGGCACGGAAATAGGCCGCATCAAGGACAATCTCCGTTCCCTGATGGAGAATGAGAGATTTGACATCGATTCGATTGTCGTCACAGCGTCTTCTTCCCCAGAGGGGAGCTACAGCAGCAACAGGCTGCTCTCGCAGCGGAGATCCGCCGCCATAGCCGAGTATTTCGGAGAGT
>CAZKVW010000041.1:0-17000 GCA_964556285.1 uncultured Muribaculaceae bacterium | reverse complement strand
CGCGAACTGGCCATGCAGTCCATGTCCTCCTACAAGGACATACGCGCAAGGCTGTACCCGCGTACGCGCACGGTGTCTTTCGAGTTCTGCCTGCACCGGCGGGGCATGGTCAAGGACACTGTCCACACCACAATCCCTGACACCCTGTACATGTCAGGCGTACAGGCCATCAAGGACAGGGACTATCAGAAGGCCCTGTCCATCCTGCGTCCTTACAAGGACTTCAACACTGCCGTCGCGCTCTGCGCCTTGGACTATAACCACAGCGCAATGGAGATACTGTCCGCGCTCGCCCCGGCGGCGCCGGCGCTCTACATGAGAGCCATCATACACGCCAGGCTTGGCGAGGATGACAAGGCCGCGCAATGTTACATTGACGCTTGCGCTTTGGACGGCTCATTTATTCACAGGGGCAATCTCGACCCCGAAATATCACAACTTATCAGACAATATCAGCTAAACAAAATTCTTGAACAATGAAACACATTCACATTCTTGCCGGCGCGGCAACTGTCTTCGCCGTCGCGCTCGCATCCTGCACCAAGGATGCCCAAAACATCGAAGCCCCCGTCAATGAGACAGGGACAGTCACAATTAATGTGGTTCGCGAGGCGGCGGGTCAGACAAAGACCACAAGCGTATCATTTATGACCGCCATGGACTATGAAAAAGCCGTCAACAGGCAGCAGGTTCTCATATTCAACTCCTCGGGGAGGCTTGAGTTCTATGCGGATCTGGATACCACGGCGACTTCGCTTGATGCGGCCGTGTCGACTGGGGAAAAGACGGTCTATGCCGTTATCAACGGCCCGGACTTGTCTGCGATAAAAAGTCTCGACGAGTTTCAGGGGTGCGCTCTTGACCTCTCTGCAAACAAGAAGACCACAAGTGCCGGATTCGTGATGTCAGGATCAGCTACTTGCAACGTGGAGCCGTCAGCTGCGGTCTCATGCGAGATAGCTGTCAAGAGACTTGTCGCCAGGATTGTGCTGTTCCGTGTAGCCAATGAATTGCCGTCGGCATACGGGTCGTTATCTCTTAAGGCGGCGTATCTTGCCAATGTGGTAGGTACGCAGAATCCTGCGGGCACGATGGCTCTGGAGGATGCGACCTGGTACAACAAGTACGGACGGAGCGACAGCGCGACTTCTTCGGGGGCCATAATTGATGGAACGAACTATCGGGCATCATGCAGTGATTTGACATACATATTGTTTAATAAAACTATAACCCATGGGATGGCATATTCTCATCTGTCCACGCAGGACGCGGATTTGTTCTACACCTTTGCCAACAGTTCCACTACTGCCCCAAAGACTTTCAGCAATGGGACTTTTGTGCCGCAGAGGACAATCCTTGTGCTGTGCTGCGAACTGAATGGCGAATCCCGGTATTATCCTGTGGTGTTTGACCAGTCAACCCTGGAGGCCAACAACACTTACATGGTGGATGTGACCATCTCCGGCATCGGGTCTGCAGACCCTGCTGTGCCGGTTGAGCATGGAGATATCTCCGCGACAATAAAAGTCTCCAACTGGACGGCTGGATTCATCTATGGGGAGACCATTTGAATGTTGCGCATTGGCGTTGCTGTGCGCGGGCTTCATGTCCTGTTCGGTCAAGGAGCTGCGCACAGAATGCCCTTGCATTGTCGCGCTGGACCTCAGTGACTGCCAGAGGTATCAGGGAACCGTGCATCTTGGCGCGTGGACTGCGCAGCGCAATGTCTTGCAAACGGATGTGGACAGGGACAGTTGCACTTCGCTCTTCGAAATGAGCGTTCCGAGGGGGATGCTCCTGTACAGTGTGACCGTCGGGGAGGACGGAAGCGCGACCAAGGGCCAGGAGTTGCGCGTGCCGCCCGGCGGGCAGTGCCCGAGCCTGTTTGCCTGCGCGGCAGCGATATCCGCTGACGGGGAGTATGTGACCGATACCGTGACACTGCACAAGCAGTTCTCGCGAGTGACTGCGCGGCTAGCAGGGAGACCGGCGCCGGATGACTCCGGCATCTCCATCTCCGTGTCTTCAGACTGGAACGGCTTGTCTCTGGAAACCCTTTCCCCGCTTGCTGGCGAGCTGCATTTCTGCCCGGAGCGTGGGACGGACGGGAGCTGGAGTTTCGACCTCTTGCGCCAAGGGGACAACAGTGTCAGCATCGGCATATGGATAGACGGCAAGCTGGAAGACAGCTTCCCTCTCGGCAGGGTTCTCGCGGATACAGGCTTTGATTGGACATCCGAGGATCTGGACGATATCCGTCTTGGGATAGACTGCGCCAGGGCTGAAATTGCCGTCGAGATAGACGACTGGATTCCCGGCGGCGTGTATGAAGTAAAACAGTAATAACAGCTAATTGACATGAAAAACCTCATAATAATCGTACGGCGCGCATGCCTTGCGTACTGCATGATGTCTCTTGTGTTCTCCTGCGTGTCGGAGCCAGCGCCTCAGGACAGCACGACAGCGGTCGTGACTTTTGTCCCGAAGCCGGATGTCACGAAGAGCAGCTACACGCCGCAGGAGGACAGGGTATCAGACATCAATATGTTCGTCTATGGGGACGGCAGGCTGCTTGGGGCGGCATATTCAGGCTCATCATCTCCTGTCAGCATGACCCTGCAGACGGGGGACGGCTATACTGTGTACGCGCTCGCAAACGCTGGGACAGAGGTGGACGCGCCTGCGGACGAATCTGCGCTGCCTGACATAAGTTTCCCTGTGGACTGGCAAGGCATCGAAACAAACGGAATCCCCATGTCTGCGGTGCTGGAGGATGTGTCGGTGACCGTCTCCGGTGAGAGCGTGCCGATAAGGCTTGAGCGTCTGTTGGCAAAGTATGGTTTCGTGGCAGACAAGTCTGAGGTGGCAGAGTCAGCCTACACATTCACAAAGGTGACTCTGAAACAGGCCGCAGTATCTTTCCGCCCTTTCGCGGACAATGCGGCGTCGAGCGCCGGTGACGTGTCTGACGGGGACAGCAGCTGCTCCGCAGATGTGGAAAAGGTCAATGCCGGGCAGGAGGTGTACTTCTATGTGCCTGAGAACAGGCAGGGCACCTTGCTCCCGGGCAATACAGATCCGTGGCTCAAAGTTCCTTCCGGGATAGGTGGCAAGGAAGGCCTGTGCACATACATCCAGGCGGATGCGGCTTTCTCTGCCAGCGGAGCTGCGGGGGATGTGTCTTTCCGCTTCTATCTGGGGGCGGATGACTGCAGCAACTTCGATGTCATCCGCAACAACCTGTATCATGTCGTGCTGTATCCTGACGACGATTCCCCGTATGCCTTGAGCTGGAAGATGGTCGCGGACGTGTCGTGGGACGACAGCATATATTCTCTGGAGGAGCCGGCACATGTCGGCAGCTGGGGCAGCCTGAAAGTTCCTGGGGCATCCTCCGCCAGACGGTACTCGGTACGGGTCAATTCGGGTGCCGCGTCTGCGGAAATCACTCTCGGCTCGCAGGAGCAGGCCACAGTCCAGTGCGGCGCGTACACTCTCTGTTACAATCCGGATGACCCGGAGACCTTGCACTACATGCCGTCGGGCAAGATATCCGGCGGCTACCCGCAGGACACGCTGCCCGTATTTGGCATCTCAAGGGGGAGCAGCTCCATCACCGCAACTTCGCGGGCAGTCCCGGACTATCCAGGATTCGTGTTCGCGGAGGGACTGGTCACCAATGAGGATGGCTACGGAGTGACATCCGCACTGAAGCTTGACATTGACATGGGTGAGTTTGCCGCGCCGCAGGCTGTCCTGGACGCGCTGCCGCAGTCGCTCTCAGGCTTGGAGCGAAAATGGCACTGGTTCAAGTCCGTCTTTTACGATGACTTTCGCGTGGCCGTGGCGGACGGAGGGACGTTCTCGACCGGGGATGACCCTTCGGCGCTCGGCGCCTCGACAAGCCGCTCCAGCGTCGCAGATGTCACGGCGCAGAGCTATGGCTCGGTGCAGGAGGCCTGGGAGGACGGAGTGTTCGCTATTGCCGGACTCTATGGGCTGGCGGTGGACGGCAACTCATCCACGGCACAGACATTTGTCCCGTGCCATGAGGGGCTTGCGGATTCCAGCGGCAATCCGGTATCGTGGGCGTTCGGGTTCACGGTATATCCGGCATTCCCGGAATGGAGGTATCTCGGACGCTTCGAGAACATGCAGTTCTCCGCCTCCGCCCCCTCCAATGTCACGCCCCTTACATTCGAGAGCCGTTACGGGACTTCTCATCCCACGCCCAATGCCTCGTGGAAAGTGCGTCACGGGTATTTTGAACCGATGTGCAGGGCGGATTCAATTGCGGTGTATTGGAATTGGGCCATCAATGACGCTTACAGCATGGACATCACGATGACAGCGGAGTCCCTCTCCTTTCCGGCCGCTCCGGTGAACGGACTTTGCTGCGGTCCCATGGTGTGCAGGGGTCAGGTTGTCAACCCCGTGTCGGGCAGGACGATAAGCGGCTATTACACCCTTGATCTCGTGATGAATCTCCCCATAGGTGCGCGCGTAAGTGCCAGCGGGCAGCAGTCCTCCTATTGCTTCACGCCTTTTACCGTCTATGCATCCCCTGAATACTACGCGCTGTGGGATAATTATTTCCCGAAAATCCATATAGAGCACATGAGGATGAGGGCTGAAAGTATAGTCGAGACGGAGTATCATTCCTATATTGGGGCGCAGCAGTATCCTGACTCAAGCCCAAGCAAATGGCCTCTTGTCCTGTATCATGTCGGGAGGGAGGTGTATAACGGCAGCGACCCGGTAGAGCTTGTCGCCCTTTATGACCACATGGCAGGCAATTCTTGGTTCGACTTCTATTTTTATGACGGGGGATCATCGTTTATAAGCAAAACCCTAAGGGTGGATGAGGGGTCTCTGCACTTCTTCCGCAACTGTAATGTATTTGGCGACTCGTCCTCCGAATATTACAAGTACAGGGACGGGAGTTCCGGATATTACGAACTCACCAAGCAGCACAAGATAAAGGACATTCCGGAGAACGACATGTGCGTCACCTTGCAGAACTATATCTTGGAGGCCGCCATGGAGGATTTTGAAAACTATTGAGGCTGCCGCCCGGATCAAGCGGCTTCGCCGGACTTCGAAAGCTCCGCCCCGGATTATGCGGCTTTGCCGGACATGCCCATGTATGCCACCTCGGCAGCTTCCGGATCCATGTTGCAGCCGAGCTGGTAGACCGGCACCGTGCGCGTCATCTTTGCCATGAGGGACAGCGACTTGACCGTCCCGGCAACATCTTCGGGCCTGAATGTCTGCTGGATCAGGATGGGGGTAGCCTTGTCGCTGTCCATCAGCGCGATGTGGTTGGTTTTGTCCCGTTCCAGCACACAGATGGCCTTGAGCGGGACTTGGATGTTGGACCCGAGACGCTCCTTGCCGTTCCATGGCGAGCCATAGGCTATGACCCTGTCGTCCAGGACCTTGAGGAAAGGCTTGTCCCCGTTGACCATCTGGGCCCGTCCGGGGAAACGCCGCATCCACAGGGCCGTGTGAGTGCTCTTGCCGGTGCCGCTCTTGGCGGTGAACAGGTATGCCTCCCCGTCCACGGCCACCACAGACCCGTGCATCAGCAGTATATCCTTGCCCAGCACGTGCTCTGCGAGCCGACCGTGCACTACCGTGAATTCGATGAGGTTGTCCCCGGCGTACGCGTTCGGATGCCCCTCCTCTGTCTGGGTGCGGATGTAGACCTCACGCTCCGCCTCAATCTCCTCCTGGGTGGGGGAGACCTTGAGCTCGGGAGCCTCGTCACCCGTGTAGAGGTACTGCGAGCACATCCGGTGCGTGTAGTTGAACTTCGTCTCTATCTCGATGACCGTGTCCGCTATGAGATACTTTGCTGTGGGCATATTGATGTCGGCGGCTGCTGCCGCGCAAATATATCAAATTATGTCCGAATTCACTAAATTTGCCCTGTTATACTTGCCGGGAGGTGCGCAGGGGCTGGTGATGTGGAAGATGCCGCTCCGGGCATGGAGGGCTTGATATGGCGGAGACTGTCACATTTGAGAAGATACTTGACACGGATGGAGTCCTGACATACAGGACGCAAGGGCGCAGCATGGAGCCGATGCTGCATGAGATGCGTGATGTGGTGACGCTGGTGCGCAAGACTCCGCAGCGATGCCGCAAATACGACGTGGTCCTGTACAAGCGGGGCGGCAAGTACATCCTGCACCGTGTAGTGGAGGTGCGTGAGCATGACTATGTCATACTGGGTGACAACTGCTGCTCATACGAGTATGGCATCACGGACGATGACATCCTTGCGGTGATGGTGGCCTTTATCCGCAAGGGGCGCAGCTACTCCGCCGATGACCCGCGCTATCTGCGCTATGTCAGGAGGATGTCCGCGCTCACGCCGCTTGCTGTCAGGCTGCGCCGTGCCAATTGCCGCCTGCGCCAGATTGTCAAGAAGATTCCCGGGGTCACCCGTTTACGAGCAGCCCTTTCTCGTCGAGCATCTTAAGGAAATTCTTGACATCCGTGCTGACTGTATTCCGGTCAGCGTCAAACTCCGAGCAGATGGCGTCCACGATGTCCTCCTCTGTCGTGTCCTTGTCCAGCAGCTCTATGATGCGCCCGCCCGTAGGGTTGAGTTTGAGCATGGAGTGGTATTCTTTGGCTTCTTTTCCGACGGGGACGGCCACGATGTCATTCTTGAAAAAAGTCTGTACGACGAATTTGTACTTCAGGTGCATAGCGTGCTTGTTATTGAGTATGGTATTGTCTGAGACGCGAGGCGAGGGCGAGGTGCCCGGGGCATACGGACTCGAGCAGGGAGTGGAAAGCCGGGCCATGGTTCATCTCCTTTGTATGGCACAGCTCGTGCAGCATGACGTAGTCCTGCAGTTCCGCCGGGAGGGTCATCAGGCACAGGTTGAGGTTGATATTGCCCTTGCTTGAGCAACTGCCCCAATTGGAGATGTTGTGCTTGATGGTGACGCGGTTGTAGCTGAATCCGTGCATCCCGGCAAGCCAGGCGAGCCGCCCCGGCAGGAATGACTTGGCTTCGGAGCGCATCTGCTCGACGGGGATATTCCCACGCAAGGGGTCTTTGATGACGCTTGCCTTGACCCTGCGGCGGCGCGGGCGTCTTCTGATTATCACACGGAACATCGTGGTCTCTACAAAATGCTGCGGGCTTTCCCTTTGCCCGCAGAGGCAAATATAGCCGTCCCCGCGCTAAAAAACAACCCTGCGGCGTCTAGCTGCGACGGGGCGGGGCCGGCATCCGGACGAGGGGACAGGGCGTCTTTTTACAGGAATCCGGCGTCTGCTTGGCGTGAGCGTCTGCCCGTGAGGCCGGGAGGAGAGATTGCAACATGGTTGCATGGACGCTTTGGTATCTTGGCGGCGCATTGTGAGAGCAGTATGAAATACTACAGATTGATACTTGTGGCCGCGCTGGCAGCCCTTTGTCTGCAGTCGTGCCACAGCCATCATCATGCCGGAGGGCATGAGGGGCACGACCATCAGCATGTCGAGGCGCATGCGGGACATAGCCGCCAGCATGCGGGGGAGTCCGCAGGTCATGCGGACGAAATCGTCTTTGACAGCGCCAGGCAGGAGCGTTTTGGCATAGAGACAGAGATTGCAGCTCCGGGCTCGTTCTTCTCCGTGATACATGTCGGAGGGCGGGTGTTGCCAGCCAGCGATGATATTGTGGCCCTTATCGCGCCTGTTGCCGGGGCGGTGAGGTTTGCCCCCGGCCTGACTGCGGGGACTTTCTTGGCGGACGGCGCGGCAGCAGCCAGCGTTTCAGGGTCTTCGGTGTCCGGCGGAAGCCGCCCCGAACAGATAAGGGCGGCATACGAGACGGCGAGGTCGCAGTATATCAGGGACTCCATCCTGGTGAGGGACAACCTCGTGACGGCATCCCAGTTCGAGAGGAGCCGTATGGACTATATCCGCGCCAAGTCCGAATATGAGGTGATACAGAATGCCGGGGGCGGGGAGGCCGAGATACGTGCTGGCGGTTCAGGCTATGTGCTGTCGCTGGAAGTTTCTGCCGGGCAGTACGTGGATGCGGGGCAGACCGTAGCAACGATGGTACGGCCACGCAAAATGCTGCTGGAGGCGTATCTGCCCGAGCGTCATGCAGCCGCTGCCATTGAAGACGCCAATTTCAGCGTCCCGTCTGGGGAGACTCTCTCTGTCAAGGCTCTGGGCGGGAGGCTCAAGAGCCGCGCCCCGCTGTCCGTTGACGGATATGTGACCCTTTGCTTCGAGCTGCCTTACTCGCCCGCCGCCGTCCCCGGGGCATTCGCGGAAGTGTGGCTCAAGTCAGCCCCCAAAGAGGATGTACTGACGCTGCCTCTGGAGGCACTGGTGGAGGATCAGGGCGTATATAGCGTATTTGTGCAGGCGGATGAGGACGGGTTTGTCAAACGTGAAGTCTCCGTTGGGGCGGATGACGGGACAACAGTGGAGATATTGGGAGGGATAGAGCCTGGCGACAGGGTGGTGACCAAGGGGGCGATGCACATCAAGCTCGCTTCCGTGACAGCCGTCCCGTCAGGACACAATCACAGTCACTGACCATGCTGAACGCTATTATCAGGGCGGCCCTTTCCAACCGGACGCTTGTGCTTGTGATTGCCGCAATGCTGATTGCGGCCGGGATGTACACTGCGGGGACGATGGATGTGGACGTGTTCCCGGATCTCAATGCCCCGACAGTCGTCGTGATGACAGAGGCGCAGGGCATGGCTCCGGAGGAGGTTGAGAGGCTCGTCACGTTCCCGATAGAGACCACGGTCAACGGAGCTGCTGGAGTCAGGCGCGTCAGGAGCTCTTCTTCGACCGGATTCTCCATCGTGTATGTGGAATTTGACTGGGGAACAGACATTTACCGGGCGAGGCAGACGGTCAGCGAGAAGCTCGCGACGATAGGGGACGCGCTTCCGTCAGGCGTGGGCAGCCCCACGCTCGGCCCGCAGTCGTCAATAATGGGAGAGATGCTTGCCATAGGCCTCACTGCGGACTCAACCTCCATGTCAGACTTGCGTACACTTGCCGACTGGACAGTCAGGCCTAGGCTTCTCTCCATGGGTGGCGTGGCGCAGGTGTCCGTCATTGGCGGAGATGTCAAGGAGTACCAGATACTGCTCAATCCCCGCCGAATGGACCGCTGCGGCGTGAGCCTTGATGAGGCGCTCGCCGCCTCGCGCGGGATGAACGCCAATGCCGCCGGAGGCACTCTGTATGAATACGGGAGCGAGTATATCATCAGGGGGCTGCTGTCCACATCGGACGTGGAGCAGCTCGGCAGCGCCGTCATCAAGCTGTCCCCAAGCGGCAGGCCTGTGCGCCTGTCGGATGTCGCCAAAGTCCGGACAGGCCCCAAGACTCCCAAGCTCGGGACGGCCTCAAGCGACGGGCGCCCGGCAGTCATAATGACGGTGACCAAACAGCCCAACGTCAGCACGATTGACCTGACTTCGAAGATTGAGGCGGCTCTTGCGGACATGGCCCCGACCATGCCGGAGGACGTGCACGTCAGGGCGGACATATACCGCCAGTCGTCCTTTATCGAAAGTTCCATCGGCAATGTCGAGAAGTCCCTTGTAGAGGGCGGGATTTTCGTCATCATCGTGCTGTTCATATTTCTGATGAACTGGCGGACTACCGTCATCTCACTGATATCCATCCCGGTGTCCATACTCATCGCCTTGCTGTGCATGAGGGCCATGGGATTCACCATCAACACTATGAGCCTCGGCGGCATAGCCATAGCCATTGGCTCTCTTGTGGATGACTCTATAGTGGACGTGGAGAATGTGTTCAAGCATCTGCGCCTCCGCCGCCAGCTGCCGCCCGGGAGCAGGAAGAGCGTGCTTGAGACGGTGTACGACGCCTCCCGGGAGGTGCGCATGCCCATGCTCAATTCGACCCTCATCATTGTGGTCTGTTTCCTGCCCTTGTTCTTCCTCTCGGGAATGGAGGGGCGTATGCTCAAACCCCTTGGAATCACGTTCATCGTGGCTCTCTTCGCTTCCACTCTGGTAGCTCTGACCCTCACCCCGGTCCTGTGCTCGTTCATGCTGGGCGCAAAGTCATCGCACACGGACAAGGAGACATGGCTGGTTCTGCGGCTCAAGCATGCCTACGGCATAGCGTTGGACTGGGCCATCAGGCACAAGGCGGCGGCGCTTTCCTGCGTTGGCGCGTTGCTCGTTCTGGCGGTAGTGGCGTTCTTCTCGTTCGGGCGCAGCTTCCTCCCGCCGTTCAACGAAGGGGCGTTCACCATTTCGATGAGCTCTGTGCCGGGAATATCCATAGAGGAGGCAGATGCGCTCGGGTCGCAGGCAGAGCGGATTCTCATGGATATTCCGGAAATCAAGACTGTCGGACGCAGGACAGGCCGCGCCGAGCTGGCAGAGCACAGTTTTGGGGTCAATGTCTCGGAGTTTGAGTGCCCCTACGAGCTGGGGCACGGGAGATCCCGCGCCGAGCTGACGGCTTATGTCCGCGAGCGGCTCTCCGTCATCCCCGGTGTCAACATCGAGATAGGCGGCCCGATAGCGCACAGGCTGGATGAGACCCTCTCCGGCACACGCGCCAACATAGCCATCAAGCTCTTCGGGGACAATTTGGAGCGGATGTACCGCACAGGCGTGGAGATCAAGGAGGCGATAGAGGACATCCCAGGCATTACGGACATCAACGTGGAGCAGCAGGTGCAGCGTCCGGAGCTCCACATCATCCCGCGCAGGGAAAGGCTGGCCGAGTACGGAGTCACCATGCCGGAGTTTGGGGAGACTGTAGCGGCCCTGCTGGACGGGGAGGTCGTCTCCCAGGTCTATGAGGGCGACCGGACATTTGACCTGACGCTCAAGCTGGATCCCGAGGACAGGAGTACTGCGGACATGCTCCGGGATGTCGCGGTCAGCACGGCTGACGGCAGGCATGTGCCGCTGTCCGAACTGGCTGAAGTGAGGTCTTCGACCGGCCCCAACACCATCAACAGGGAGAATGTCTCCCGCAAGATAGTGGTGTCCTGCAACGTGACAGGCGGCGACCTGAGCGGCGCGGTCTCGGCCATCGAGGAGGCAGTGTCCCGCGAGGTCGTTCTCCCTGAGGGCTTCCACATCGAGTACGGGGGGCAGTTTGAGAGTGAGGAGCGGGCCTCGCGCACCATCGCCATCGTGTCCGTTTTCTCCATTATCGCCATATTCCTCTTGCTCTTCGGGGAGTTCCGCAACACCACCCAGACCCTGACAGTGCTGCTCAACCTCCCGCTCGCGCTTATCGGCGGGGTCATCGCCGTGTGGGCTGACGGTTCAGTGCTCAGTATTCCGGCCATCATCGGATTTATATCGCTGTTCGGCATAGCTACCCGCAACGGGATGCTCCTCGTGGACAGGTACAATGCCATCCGCGCCCAGGGCGGCTCTCTCGCGGATGCTGTGATGCAGGGGTCTCTGGACAGGCTCAACCCCATTCTGATGACGGCTGTCACCTCGGCTCTCGCCCTCCTGCCGCTCGCCATAGGCGGAGACCTGCCGGGCAACGAGATACAGAGCCCGATGGCAAAGGTCATTTTGGGCGGGCTGATCTCATCCACCCTGCTCAACGGTTTCATCGTCCCTCTGATGTATCTGCTTACCAACAAGGAACAGCCCGCCTCGGAAAAACGCATATAGCATATATGATGAAGATTGACAAAATATTGGCCCTGCTGCCCCTGCTTGCGTTGCCTCTTGCCTCCCCTTGCGCCCTTGCGCAGCAGAGCGTGGAGGAGGCTCTGGAGATTGTGGAGCGCAACAGCCCCGCTCTCAAGGCGGCCTCCGCAAGGCTGGAGTACGAGACGCTTTCCAACGCTGGGGTCAAATACCTCGACTCTCCGGAATTCGGGTTCAATTATTTGTGGGGGCAGGGGCCTGACGGCGGCATCCGCAGGGATTTCAGCATATCGCAGTCGTTTGACCTGCCGGCTCTGACCGGCATGCGCCGCAAGCTCGCGCAATCGGAGGACAGCATGTCACGGGCGCTTTATGAGGCCAAGAGACGTGATGTGATGTCACGGGCGCGAGAGGCGTGTTCGGACATCGTGTATTACAACGCCCTGATTGCGGGTCTGGAGGATTATCAGGCACTGATGCAGGAGCTATGTGAGGCTGTGGAGCGCAAGGCCGCGCTCGGCGAAGCTGATGCGCTCAACCTCGCCAGCGCCCGTCTGCAGATCTCTGCCTTGAAGTCCAAGCTTTCCCGCGTCCGTTCTGACCGGATGGGCGCGCTCTCTGAGCTGAGGGCCCTCTGTGACTCTTCCACGGTAGACATTGCCGCAGTGCAGTGGCCATATAAGGAGGATCTGCCGGATTTTGAAAGCTGGTACGGGGCGGCGTTGGGCCGCGACCCCGATCTGCGCTACGTTGCCTCCGAGATGCAGTCAGCCGCCTTGCAGCTCAAGATGGACAAGATGTCATGGGTGCCGGCGTTGAGCGTCGGGTATATGGCTGAGCTTGCTCCCGAGGACAGGTACAGGGGCATGACGTTCGGCATATCCATACCGATATGGTCTGGCGGCAACAGGGTCAAGAGATCTGCGGCGGCGGTGCGGTACACCTCCGCTCAGCATGAGGCCTTGGAGCGGTCTGCAAGCGAGCGGCTGCGTAAGACCTGGCAGAACGCGGCATCGCGGCGTGACGCGGCGGCGGAGAGCCGCGCTGCCCTTGAGGCGGCCGACCCGAGAGGGATGCTCTCAAAGCTGCTGGAGAGCGGATCGGTCTCCGTAATGGAGTATGTTTTCGCCCTGGGCACGTACTACGATGCCTTGGAGCAGACTTTGCTCGATGAGAGGGACAGCCGCGCCGCTTGGATAGAGCTCCAAAAGTGCTATCTTTGATGACATGTACGTCAATCATCTTGCGGCAGCTTTAGCGGCTGCTGTCCTTTTGTCGTCCGCCCCGCTGCTTGCGGATGACGGCTTGGCCAGCGTCGGGCCTGTGCCCGTTGACGGCCCTGCCAATTGTTTTGTGCTCACAAGCCCGGGGGAATATTTCTTCCCTCCGCTCAAGGGCGACGGGTCATCCCTGTCCGCAGAGCCCGCCGCTGCGGAGATACTGTGGCAGATTGACTCGGCCGGATATTGCACCGGACTGATTGAGAGCTGCTCGTATGAGGGCGGAGTCGTGCGGTTCCGCACCCGGACACCCCTCGCGGGGGGCAATGCCCTTGTTGCCGCGACTGACAAGGACGGAGCTGTGCTATGGAGCTGGCATATATGGATGCTCCCCGGAGGCTGTTCCGAATGCAGGTACGGGGATGACATTATGATGGACCGCAATCTGGGGGCTCTTTCGGCCTCGTGGGAACACAGCGGGGAATGCCGCCTTTACTGGCAGTGGGGGCGCAAGGACCCGTTCCCTGACACACCTGCCCGGACGGTCGTCTCGGACAGCCGCAGCGGCACAGACGCTTACGCCACGTCCCACCCAACGACGTTCATTACAGGCAACAGTCTCAACTTCGGCTGGCTGTACACCGGTGACAGCTTCGCTGACCAGGGGCGCTGGGATACGGCAAAGACCGTCAATGACCCTTGCCCGGCGGGGTGGAGAGTGCCGGACGGAGGCGTGGACGGCACATTTTCCCATGGCGGCGGCATGCAGGTGCATGCGTCGGAAGAGACCGGTCTGGGCGCTTTTGCCGGGGACGGGCGGCAGTCCTGGATTCCGGCCTGCGGCTATCTTGGATGGGAGGACGGCATCTTGCACAATGCAGGGGCATACGGCATGTATTGGACTGCGGGCTGCGCCGGTCATCTGGGGAGGCAGATGATGTTCTTCAAGAACGGCTACCAGACCCTCGAGCACGCCACTTACATGTCTTTCGGCCAGAGCATCCGCTGCCAGAAAGCAACTCACTGACTCTGACGGCCGTAAATCCTCCGCAGATGTCTGACACCTACGGACTGATGATTCTTGACTCTGCGAGGTGATACGAGAAAAGGATTACGCCCTGGCATTTGCGAATGCCGGGGCGTTTTGCTATTTTTTGCAGATTCCTGGTCGAAATTAATTTGGCGAATGGACAACTTTTAGTACATTTGTAAATGAATCGAGATTGAAAAGGTAAGCAAGGCAGGCATCTATCCCTAATCGGATGTCTGCCTTTCTTGTCACTGAACCGAGGGGAGATACCGAAACGAGAAGCCGATAGTTCTTTCACCTTTTTCAATCCGATTTTATGACAAGAAGAACTTATCGCAAACTTGTTCTCATCTCCATTAGGGTGGAGTTCGTGAGACTGGCCAGAGTGAAAGCGTATTTTCGTTGTCGCTTTGGCAGAATCGAGAAAGTTCGGAGTCACTTCAGGAGGTATTAGGGCACCTCGGAAGTTCTTCTGAACCCGTGCCGTCAGGCACTCTACTCTATCCCCTCGGTTTTTCGATGAATGACATTCAGGTAATCATCGTCTGTTCCCTTTAGAGCTGTTACACGCGGCACAAAGCAATCTGGCATTCGACAAGACAGTCCGTCCCCCAAGAGACCACGCCTTGACATGATCGATTGTCAACTCATAAGGATAGAAATGCTGCCCACATTCAGAGCAAACATATTTGCCATCAACCGGAATCTGGGCAGACAAAAGTTCTTTTTTGTCATCCGCGCTGAAGAAGCGTTTAGGGTCAACCGAGATTCCATTAATGACAGCCAGTATCCGGTCGTGGATTTCTCCAGCCTTGTCTATCGTTGTCCGGTAATCATCAGATTTCTTGAATTTTTTCACCGCATTATTTATATCATCCCGATGCTGCCTCCATATAGAAATATCTTTTATGTATTTGACCGCAAGATTGTAATAAATATCGGCAAAGGAATAGTCGGTGAAGATATCTTTTACAAATTTCACATAGGGACGTATCCTGTTGCTGTCGTAGAAAAACGAAGCGTTTTGTCTGGACTTTACATACTCCGTGATGTTGTCCGCTACAGGTTTTACACCATCAAGGGTTAATAGCCATTTTAGAACATGCATTTGGTTTTTGCCTCTAGAATTAGGGCCGAAGACGGCCGAAACGGTAGGCAAATTAGCATAATCTGAAAGCCCCTCCAAATACTCACCGTGGTATAGTCCATTAAGAACTTCATATGCATTCAAAGCAACTCCTAATGTGTTTATTCTCCGAAAAATCTCACGCTTCAGTGATTCTTCACCCTCACATATAATAACAGATATTTCGGCCTCGTTGAATTTTTTCTGAATTTGAGGGGCAAGCTCTTTCCAAATTTTGCCGTCATATTGCAAGTCATTCTGACGAAATTTCTTTATTGCCTCAATCCTCTGTTTCCCGTCAAGAACCTCAAGGGCTCCTTCAGAATTCTTCCAGAAATAGAATGCAGGAAGAGGGATCCCTGTGAGGATTGAGTCAATCACCAGAGCCTGTTTATCGGCATTATAAACAATTTCTCTTTGGAGGGCTATGTCAGAAATAATGATTCCGTCGGTAACACCGGAATAAAGGGTGTCAACAGTCATTGTGCTATTTATCATTGTCTTTGCGTTTACGGATTAAAATGCGTGGGTACAGGCGCTTGCCATTAAGGTATGGCCTGTCATACTTCTTATATCCTGGTATTTGATATGCCCGCAGGGTCCCAGTGTTATCTGTCTGTCCGAGTATGTCAAACTGGTCAGGACACCATTTTTGAAGGAAAGTTACTGGAACTCCCATCGGCCCGTCATAGTCATAAGGGATGTCTCTGGAATTCTGCACATGGATAGCCTCATAATTGTCATAATGAGGATAACGTTCAGGATCGTATTCAGAATCGAATTCTTGCCAACGGTTTCTGTAATTGACGCACAAATTGGTATACCAGCAGCACGATCTCGCCAAATTGTCCTGTCTGTTGACGCGAGAGCCATCCTCCCGTATGAAACCGGCAAAGTGATAACGGTATCCGAGCCACATCTCATTCCGCATGATATGCTGGAAAACAGATTGGTATGTTATGGCATTTTGAGGGCCGACAATGACATATTTCATCCGCCACTTGAACATTGTGTCCACGAATTCGATGAACTGGGAGAACGGAGGATTAGTCACACAGATGTCGTAGCGAGAGTAATCCACATCCTGAAAACGAACACCTTCTCCCGTAGCGGGATTGTAGCCTGAAACGGAAACAGACGCAATCCCCCAGTCTTCAGCATGGCTTATCAGATACTTGACAAAATTACATTTTACAAGGCGTAAATCTTTCTCGATATGGTCTGCTGACCTGCTTGAATCGATGGTTTTTACCGTTCCCGAAGAGAACAATACGCCACCTGACACTTCTTGCTCGGAGGCATAAACGCATATTTCGTCCAGAGACTCATCCCAGTCACACGGACAGATAATATGCTTCCCCCGGAATTGTTCCTTGTAGTTGGATATTTCATCCGCAATGTCTTCATACAACGTGTAAAACTCATCGCTCCCGATTCTCCGGGATTTTGACAGCATTCTGGAGTCATTTGCCATAATGATGCACTTTGGTCAGGCACTTGCACTCATCCGGGCGGGCTTCACAGAGGACACAAAAAAGGCATGGACTTTTCCAATCCATGCCCTCAGGCCCTAGGAAGCCTACAACACCAGACAAGTCAAGTCCACGCCATAGCGCAGACATTCACTGACTTATCCGGGATGTTGCTGCTGAAATTTCCTAGGTTTCGAGGGCAACCGAATAAATAGCAAATGCTATGTTAATATTTCGGTACAGGCTTTCGCCTTACCGTTCTGCTAAATTAGAAAACCTTTCTGATAAAAAAAACATGGACGGGTCTGCCGGCCTCTGATTGGCCTGAGGTGAGGGAGTAAATTGCGGGGAATACAACCCGGGCATGTTCGAGGCTCTGGAAAGCGCCCCGCGCCGCAACCGCTCCAAGCCTTACGGGGTGTGGGATGAGTTTAGACGGACTTCACCACCCCAGATTGCCGGGATGCCTCCCGCATTGCGCGAAAAAAGTCTGGGAAAAAAGTCTGT
>CAZKVW010000040.1:16012-19717 GCA_964556285.1 uncultured Muribaculaceae bacterium | reverse complement strand
TGATCATCTGTGGCATCAGGATGGATGGCCGTCACATTCTTGAATGTCACATCCTTGATGGTCACAGTCTCGATATTGTCGCCAGAGAACAGCCCTGCGCCGCTCCCGGACTTGCCCACAGTAAAATTGCTCATCGTGTGGCCCTGGCCGTCGAATGTCCCGTGCAAGGAGATGACGGGACTGACAGAGGCGCACCCGAAGTCAATGTCAGCCATGATCTTGATGCCGTTGGTGGCGCTCTGCCAGCTGTAATGGTTGCTGGTGAGCCAGATGAACTGCTCCGCCGTGGCGACCTGATACCAGCCGTCCACAAGAGGGGCGGTCGAGCCGCCAAAGCCGCATGAAATCACATATGGAGTGTTCTTGACAAGAGCGTCACCGGAGCCGGACATGTCACGCGTGAGCGTCGTCTCAGTCCCGTCCTTGTCGCACTTGACGATTATCTGGTAATTCTCCGTGGGAGTGAAAGGCATGACCGTGATGTATGCCTTGAGTGTCCCGCCTGCGGCGACATCCGCGCCATCCCCCAAGGAAAGTGTAATCTCGTCCGAAAGGTCACCTGCCGTGAGAACCCCGGTCTTGACATTGAATGTGGCAGATGTCGGGATGACCTCCCGATCCATCTTGACCGTCACGCTCTTGACCTTATATGCCTCTGTGAATGTCATGGCAGGGATGAGCCAGGACACCTGGGTCGCGAAATTGAATGTCGCGCTGTTGGACTCGGCTGTCGCGCTTGCTGCCGACCAGGCGTATTTCGCGAGGTGACCTGTGCCGCTGCCTTCCTGCTTCTGGCCGAGGAACGACACGCTCGCCGTCTCGCAATCATACTCATATCCGAGAGCCGGATATGCGGCATAGTAGGTGTCACCCTCCTTGAGGGTGAAATTACGGACATTGAATTTGCCGGATACCCCCTCATATTCCTTGATGGCATAGGTCATCTGCTCGCCATCGGTATCAGAGAATACCGAGATGGCCTCCTTGTCGCTCCACGCGAATGTGAGCTTGCCTGTGCCGTTGTCAGTATAAGCTTTTGTGACACATGCGCCGGGCTGCTGGAACACCGCCCAGACGCCATCGCCGCAAACAGATCCGGAGTCCAAACGCTCCTCTTGCGCACATCCCGCCGCGAGAACCGCTATGGCGGAAATGGCAAGCGCAAACAAAGATTTCGTCTTCATAGCCGTAAGTCTATAAGCCTTGTTGAGGGTCATTGGAATCTTCTCCAATCCCATAGATGTCGCTCGCGCAGCATATAGCATCCGAGCCGTAAAAGAGGCCTACAGCCTCCGCTTTCGGGGCAAAATAGGGCTTCCTACCCCCCCCCGAGAGATTTAACTGATTGATAATCATCGCTAAAAAGATTAAATAATGCAAATGCTTGCCATGCGATTCCGTAAAACAACAGCACCCTGACACAGGTGTGCGGGCACAGTTATCCTCGAAAAGGAACCGCAATTTTGGCATAAAAGCCTTGAAACGGCTCGTTTTAGGCCATTTGCACGATTTTAGCGACTATTCAGCAGAGAGGAGACGGGCATGCCCCGCCTCCGGAAGCGTCTCAGGTTCAAAAGCCCCTTACTCTGTCTTCCACAGAGTCAGCCGCATGCCGGCGTATATCCTCACGCCCATGATAGGCCCCCAGACCTGGCTCGCGTCAAAATCCGACGACCACGGAGTGCCGATGATGACATCCTTTTGCCGGTAGCCTGTCAAGTTCTCCCCTCCGACATAGATGTCCACCCCCTTGAAACGCTTGGTGACCTGGGCATAGAGCAGCGGATATGCCGGAGTGTCGCCCCCGCCCATGAAATCCCATTTGCGGCTGGGGCCGTTGACGGATGCCGTAAAATCAAATATCCATTTGTTGAGCTGGGTGGCATATTGCATGTTGAGCACTCCCTTGTAACGTGATGTCATGGGCCGGCGGTGCAGGACTCCGTCAGAAAGCGTCACCCAAGCGTCCGTATAGCGGAACGTCGCAGTCACATTAAAGCGTTTGGCCGGCTCTATGTACCAGTCCGCCTGCCAGCTGTCGGTGTACGACTGGCCGTTTCCCATTGACGACAAGTCAAAGAAACGGATCTCGCCGGAGCCGTACTCGACCACTTTCTGCTCCTCAAACCACGTCCTGAACCAGTCAAATGAGATATATGAGCCGAGGAACGGGAAATAGTACGCGGCATTGCCGCCAAAGGTCCACGCGTCCTCCAAGGTATGCACGTCAAAGGAGCCGGTGCGCCGTTTGCCGGTGGAGAGGATGCCGATGTTGTCTGTCACGGGCGCGGCGAAACGCAGCCCGCGTCCTCCATTCGCCCGCAGCACAAGGCTCTCAACGGGAGACCATTTGGCCGTCAGGCGCGGGATTATCTTCCAGCCCTCGACGGAGTAATGGTCGCCCCTCAACGCCGCGATGACGGAGAGCCTGTCGCCGCTCTTGAATGTATATTCGCCATAGGCCCCGCCGTTGGCAAGACGAGTGTCTGTCCGTATGCCCGCAAGGGTCTCCCGGTACACATCCGCCGTCGCGCTGGCCCCGACCGTAAGCTTGTGCCTGTCGCCAAACTCCCTCTGATAGATGAGGTTGACAAAACCGGACTGCTGCGAGGCGTCATAGTCGGTCAGGCCGAACATGGAGTCCATGTCCTGATAGGACCAGTCGCCTATGGCCGCGAGGCTCGTGCCGCCGTCCTCAGAGAACGGGATGCCAAGCTTGAAATATGCGTCCAGGCTGCGGTTGCGCAAGTCGGTTGTCCAAGGATTGCTGATGTGGCTGCCATGTGCCCTCTGCCCGCCCTTGCGGTAGTCGCTCACGGCCTTGAAGCCGAAACGCACCATCGTGCCGTTGTCGGCGTAGTACAGCCAACGGTTGGAGAGGTTGAGCTGCAGCTGCTGCGGGTCATCGATGAACGTGTCTCCGTTGCCATCCATGGTGTCGAAATTGCCGGAAACATGCCCCAGCACCACCGTGCTCCAATCGTCATTCAATTGCTGGGAGCTGGCCATGTTGAAATCCGTCTTGGTGTCCGTCATCGTGGAGAAATTGACAAACAGCGGGATCTCATCGGTCGGCTTGCGATGCTCGACATTAATAGTGCCCGTCAGAGACTCTCCCCCGTTAATCACGGAAGAAGCCCCCTTGGCTATCTGTATGCTCTGCAGCCAAGGGCCGGGGATATAGTTGAGTCCGAACGGTGACGCTATCCCACGCATTACGGGGCGGTTCTCATCCAACATCTGGGTATAGATGCCGCTCAGTCCGAGCAGACGGATCTGCCTCGCCCCTGTCGTTGCGTCAGAATACCCTACCGACACGCTCGCGGTGTTCTCGAAGCTCTCGGCGAGGTTGCAGCATGCCATCTTGCGAAGGCCCGTCTGGGATATGGCCTCCACCTTGAGGTCATTCAGGCGGGATATGTTCATGCCGCGCTGCGTGCCGACAAATACGGCAGTCTCTATGGAGTCCGTCTGTGTGCCGTATATGGCCGTCGTGTCTACAGCATTGCCCCACTGGTCATACACCTGCGCCTGCGCGGCAAGTGCTGTGGCCAGCGTGACGATTGCTGTCAGGACAAATATCTGTTTCATCTTACTGTCTTTGCATAGTCAAAGGTTCTTGGCTCTGTTTCTTCATGGACGGAGATTCTTCGTCGGGCTCCGCCCTCCTCAGAATGACAACACAGCCCCACCGCCCCTGTCATC
>CAZKVW010000040.1:5948-15912 GCA_964556285.1 uncultured Muribaculaceae bacterium | reverse complement strand
CCCGGCCGTGTCCACTTTGAATATCGCCGGCACGACAGCGGTGGCCGTGCTGCCCACAGGCACAGTGACATCCCACACCAGCACGTCCTCGTCATAATCCAGCCGCCACTTGCTCTCTATCAGCCCACGCGGGCTGTTGAACGACACGTTGACCCAATCCAGCCCCTGCGGGAAGCTCGGCTTGAGGATTATCTTGCGGAATGCGATGTCGGACGGGTCATTCTGGATGCCGCCGAGATTCTCAAAATACCAGCACAACAAGTCTCCTATCAGGTGGGCATGATTGCCGGAGTTCATCGACGGGTCTGCCGAGTCACCGTTCCACAGCTCCCACACTGTCGTCGCCCCGTTAGCAATCATGTACCCCCAGCTCGGATAGGTGTCAATGGTCGCCAGCTTGTACGCCAAATTGATGTACCCGTAGCGAGTAAGCAGCTGCATGGGATAGCGGATGCCCACATTGCCGACAGCGAGATGGTCCCCGTTCTCGTGTATACGGGACACTATGTTGCCAAGCACATCCTGCTCCCTGCCCTCCGGCACGATGCCGAAGCGCAGCGGGATGAGATTGGCTGTCATGGTGTTGTTGGAGTAATACCCCTCCTCGCTGTGGAAGAACTTGGCGTTGTACGCCTCCTTGACCTGCGCGAGCGTGGCCTCATATCCCGGCACGTCAGCGTCATTGCCGGTATACCGGGCAAACTTGATGAGCTTGTCCACCGCGTCGCAGAGTATTCCGGTCTGGATGACCTCGCTGTCCGTCTGGCGGTTGGGGTCTTTGGAATGTATCATCGTCGGCTCTTCGGGCGGGACGACCCAATCCCTGTACTCGTCAAACTTCATGTGGAAGATGCCGTCGTGCAGATTCTTGGCCGTGACCGTCTCGAACCACGCTTTCATGGCGGGGTAATAGGTCTTGATGCCGCTGTCGTCCCCGTATCTGGTGTACAGCATGTCAGCCATGTACAGAAATACGACCGATGCCGCCATGTCGTCGTTGTAGATGGTCCAGTTGCGCGGGGACACTATGGAGATGCGGTGCTTCTTGCTCATGGACGTGTACACGTCATCCATCCATTTGCGGTAAAGCGACGCGCAGCCGAATATGTAGGGCTCTCCCCATATCGTTGCGGCCCTGTCCCCCATCCACCCCTGGCGCTCGTTGCGCTGCGGACAGTCTATAGGCATACCGCGATAGTTGCTGCGTATGCCCCAGAATATGTTATGAAACAACTTGTTGAGCCTCTCGTCCGAGCTGTCGAAACTCCCTGTCACCGGCATCTTGTCATACGTCACCTTGCCGATAATCTCGCCCGGTACAGGCGCCTGAGTGATGCCGCTTATCTGCATGTAGCGGAATCCATGGTACGGGAACACCGGTGTCCAAGTGAAACGGCCGTCCCGGGCGGGAATGTATTTGTCGGTCGCCAGCGCGGCTCTGAGGTTGGACTGGTCTATAGCGGAGCTGTCCGGGAGGAGCTTCTCGGCGTAACGGATGACCACGGTCGAGTCCTTGAGGCCGGAGAGAGTCATCTGCGCGAGTCCCACCATATTCTGCTCCAGATCCACGAGCCAGCTGCCGTCCGAGAGCTGCCGCACTGTCTTGCCGGGGACATCGTCCTGCTGGGACATGTCATCCATGGGCATGGGCTGCATATGGCCCTTGGGGTCATACAGGGTGTCCACATGCTGCCAGACGAGGCTGTAGGAGTACCCAAGCTGATTCCAGCCGGGCATCTCCAAGCGGGCGTCATAATACTCTCCGTCAAATTCGTTGTCCATGGTGATGGGGCCATGGCTCGTGCCCATCCACGTGGTATCGGTGATGACCTCTGCAGTCCTGCCGTCCGTATAAGTCACTTTAAGCACCGCCTTGACACGGGGATCTTCAACGCCGCGCAGTGTGCGGCTGTGCAGGGTCTGGTATCTCCCGGTGCCGAGGAGCACTGTCAGCACATTGTCCCCCTTGCGCAGCAGGTTGGAGACATCGTATGTCCTGTAATACAAGGTCTTGTGGAACAGCACCGGAGGATGGGCGAACATGTCCCTGCACACCCTCTCCCCGTTGATGGAGGCATCCCCCATGCCGAGAGCGCAGAAATACAGCTTGGCCTTCCTGACATTGCCGTCCAGCGTGAAATCCTTGCGGAGATACCTTGCGGAGAGGTGGTTCTCGTCCTCTTTGAGCTTCCACCCCTCATTGATCCCTATCCACTGCGCCCCGTCCCAGGCCAATGAGTCGGCAAGGCCTGTGGACCACTTCGCAGGATTGCTCCAAGCGGAACGCCCGTCGCTCGTCCATACCCTCACCCGCCATGTGTAATCCGTCTCATACTGGAGATCCCGCCCCTCGTAGGGCACGAGCACACTGTTGTACGGCTTGGTCTTGCCGCTGTGCCAGACGGTGCGCCCGTTCTCGTCCTTGACCTTGATGTCATAGGCCGCAGGGGCGGTCCCGTTCTTGTCAGAATACACTTTCCAGGAGAATCTCGGGTGCATGGTGTTAACCGTAGGATCCACCCTCATCTCAGTCGTCAGCTCACCGGTAGTGACGCCCTTGTCAGAGCATGCGCCGGCCAGCGCGATGCACACGGCCGCCAGAGCCGTCATCCTCATTGTGTCCATATATTTCTCTCTATATGCATTTCTTCGACAGGCACTCTCTTGATGCCGAGCGGGTGCAGGTACTCTGCGGTGCAGAACCGCAGCACATCCCTGCCCTCCGAAGACACCTGCCTGTTGTTGGCCTCAATCTGCATGCCGTTGTCGTGGAAATACATTTCCGGGCAATCCACCATCAGATTGTTGCGTATGATGTTGACGTCTATATTCTTGCCGAACTCCCGTATCTCCGGGTAACGGAGCAGCCACTCGGGAGACTCCATATCCACCTGCACGTACATCAGGTCCTGTATCTTGGCGTAGGTCTCCTCCCAGAGTTCTTTGCCATAGGGAGTGAAAGAGACGGCGTATTTGCAGCCGAAGAAGACATTGTCCTCTATGCTGTTCTCGCTGCCGCCATGTATCTGCACAGCCCCGAACTCCACCGACCCGCAGTTCTCAAACAGGTTGCCGTATATCTGCACGCCTGTGATGAGGTCATCGAGCCGTATGCCGCCCACCCCGTAGCGGGTGCCGCCGACGATATTGCGCCAGCGGTTGTAGCGCAGAATGATGCCGCGCATCGAAGGATTGAGGTAGAGGTCGAACGCCCCCTGGTCATCAGACTCCTCCGCCACGCTGTCTATCAGGTTAAACTCCACCACTATGTCATTCCCCCCGAGGGAGAATGCAGATGAAGGCGAATGCCGAAACTCGTTGTGGTGAATGTGCAGGCCGCAGACCGTGGACTGTATGCCCTGCGCGTAGGTCCTGTTGTAGCGGGAGAAGTCTTGGAAAAGGTTGTTGGAAATCTCGAAATCCGCATGCTCAAGTGTCCTGCGGTCGCCTCCCGTGATGTTGACCCCTCCGCCGCCGATATGCTCTACGAGATTGCCGTCAATGACATGTCCGTGCCCGTCCTTGACGGTGACTGCGGTCGTGCCGATGTTGAGCAGGTGGCAGTCCCTCACCGCGCAGCCCTCTCCCCCGCTAATCCGTATGCCGCCGCCCCGCGTCTCGCACAGCGTCAGGCCGACAAGGGACACATTGCTGCAACTGTCCAGGACTATCATTTCCTTGCTCTTGAGCGTGGAAAGCGTGACTTCCCTGCTGCCGGGCGATTTGCCGTCAGGCGGACACCAATAGAGAATGGAGGTCTCGCGGTCGAGATACCATTCGCCGGGAGCGTCCAGCTCACAGAGCAGGTTGACCCCATAGTATCGCGCCCCGTGCCTGAACATTCGCCCGCGATTGAATGTCAACGACTTGACCTCCGCATCCACCTTGACTATCTGCTTGCGCTCGTCATTCCAGTCATAGAACCAGTAGCCGTCCGCCCACGGGTCTTTCTCGTCTGCCCACCTGTCGATGCGGCTGTCAGTGTACTCTATTACTGGCTCCTTGGCTCCGCTGTTGCCGTTTGCAACTGGCGGGATGGCGGTCTCACCGAGCGCCCTGCCGCCGACGGCAAATCCCTCGTTGGGCCAACGGGCGAGCTGCTGCAACTCACCGTCACAAAACAGCTCCGGACGGTTGCGCTCCGAGTACGCCTTGCCGAGGTCAGTGATGCCAAGCTTGGAGAGATTGACCTGATACAGAGAGCCCCGCACATCCTTGCCGACCTTGCGGAGCGCCTTGCTGTCGCGAACCCTCTTCCATCCGCTGACGGGCGTTGACCCGGACAAGACCGGAGTCTCGCCGCCGAAAGCCCTGTATGTGACTTTGGACTGTCCTTTTACATTCACTGGCGCAGTCAGACGATAGATGCCGCCATGCACCCATACCGTCGCCGAATCCGCCCCCTGCACCGCATCCGCAGCCCTTTGCAGGGTAGCGAAAGGCTGCTCCGCGCTCCCCGTCCCGGCAGCGTCATCTCCTGACACGGACACATGCACCTCCACCTGGGCCGAGAGGGCCAGGCAAGAGCACACAATCCCGGCAAGGGCGGAGATTATCTTTAATCTCTCTCTCACTTGTAACGCGCGACTTTGATGATTGTCCTTGCTATCTCGGCATTGTCAGTCCTGTGCGTAAACTGCTCCGCCCCGTTGCCCATCACAAACACAGGCACATAACCGGAGCTGTGCCCGCCAGTGGACCAGTGCACACCTGCCTTGGTGTTAAGGATCTCCACGGCGGTCGACACCAGTTTGGAGTTGGTGCTGTACAAGTCCTTGACAGACTCAGACCTGCGCTTGGCGATGGTATTCTCGTAGATGTCCCTGAGGGCTTTCTCATCCGCCCATTTCATGGGCACCTCCGTCCACAGGCCAAGCTGCTCACCGAGGAATGCCTTGGTCTCCGCCCACGACAACTTGCCGCCGGCGGCTTCTATCCTCTCCTGAAGCAGAGTCGTAATCCTGTTCTCGCTGTGAGTCTGGTGACGGATCAGGGCGAGCTTGTCCGGAGTCTTGGGGTTGAGAGTCAGACCGCCGGTCTCATGGTCGGCAGTCACCACGATGAGAGTCTGTTTGGGATATTTCTTGTAGAACTCCACAGCCACCTGCACCGCCTCGTCAAAGTCAATCACTTCCTGAATGACTGAGGCCGCATCGTTGCTGTGGCAGGCGTAGTCTATCATGCCGCCCTCGGCCATCAAGAAAAATCCTTTCTTGCCGCCATCCCTCATCAAGAAGTCCACCGCGTCACTGACCATGTCCTTGAGCAGGATGTGATCCTTTTTATGCTCGGGGGTATTGGCCTCCCTCTCAATGCGGTATGTGATGGCCTCGCCCTCGGCGGGCAGCATCAGTATCTTCTGTGCCTTGTCGCGGCATTCCTGATAGTTGGAGGCGCTGCATATAGTATATCCGGCCGCTTCAAACTGGGGACGTATCGGATCCGCCTTGGTCCCGTCAGGGAGCTGGTCCTCGGCGAAGAGTCCGCCGCCGCCATAGAAGTCAAATCCGTTCGCTATCATGTCCTGCGATATGCGGTAGTACATGCCGCGATTCTCCTGATGCGCCTCGAAAGCCCCGGGTGTGGCATGATTGGCAAAGCAGGTGGACATCACGGCCACCTTCTTGCCGTCACGCTTGGCCATCTCCGCCATGTTGGTGAGCTTCTCCGTATTGTCCGCGTTCACCCCAAGACGCCCGTTCGCCGTCTTGACTCCCGTGGCCAAAGCAGTGCCGGAAGCGGCAGAGTCGGTGACATCGCTGCTCGTGCTGTAGTGGGTCGCCATCGTGGCGACAGGGAATGTGGATATTGTCAGCGGCTTGACTCCGAGCTCTCCCTCAACGGCAGCCCGGTAAGTCTCTGTCAGATGCACCTGATTGACACCCATCCCGTCTCCGATAAAGAAGAACACATACTTCGGCTGGGCGCACACTGCGGCCACCGTCACTAGGAAAAGGCTCACTGAGAGCAACAATCGCTTTGTCATAATGGAATGATATCAGTTGAATGTCTTGATGTCAGAACACAAGCCTGGCCTTAACGGGAAAATGGTCTGATATATAAGCCCTGTCCATATACGGCTTGGTGACGGTCTCAAACTCAAGGCAGGAGCTGAACCCGTCATACCATATGTAGTCAATCTTGGTCTGGGCGGATCCCCAGCCGTTGAATGTCCAGTGGTCGTCGGTCTTGACGGCCGTCTCGCGAGCGCCCTTGAGCGCGGATTTGGCGGGAGCCATTGACGGGTCATCCAATCCCATGTTGAAATCCCCGACCAGCACGAGCGGATAACCCTGCGGGTTGATGGCCGCAATCCTGTCGATTATGAGCTGGAGCCCGTTGCGCCGGGCCTCCACACCCTTGTGGTCCAGATGGGTGTCGATGAAATAGAACTTCCGCCCCGAACGCTTGTCTTTCATCAACGCCCATGTGGCGGTACGGTTGCAGACGGCATCCCAGCCCTTGCCGGGCTTGTCAGGAGTCTCCGAAAGCCAGAATGTCCCCCATTTGAGACGCTTGAGGTTCTTCTTGTTGTAGAGAATGTACATAATCTCGCCCTTCTTCTTGCCGTCGTTGCGGCCGACTCCGAATCCCTTGTATCCTTTCTGCACCTCCTTGAAATAGGCCGCCTGATCGGGCAGCACCTCCTGCATTCCTATGATGTCCGGCTTCTGGTCGTCTATCATCATGGCGGACGCCGGATACCTGTACTCCCAGGAATTGGTGCCGTCCTGAGCGCTCGAATTGCGTATGTTATAAGACATCACCGTAATGGAGGCCGGAGCGTCGCCGTCCCTCCCTCTCGCTGGCGCATGGACTGCCGTCAGCACGGCCAATCCCGCCATCATAAGTAACAATCTCGGTTTCATACTGTTCATCGTTAAGAAGCTGTTTTGGCAGCCGAACGCTGGCTGCGGGAGCTTGCGAAGTTAGCAATTATTCCACTATTTTTGCAGCAAAAAGCATGCTCATGGCACAGACATTCGCGCAAATCGGCAAGGTGGCGGCTATCGCCAATCTTTTTGAAGGGACCCCGTACAAGCCGTGGGACAGGGGCGGTTTCGAAGCCGCCGGCAAGAGCCGCGTCACGACCTCGGCAAGAGCTTTTGCGGAGGGGATCGACTTCGACCTTGTCTATTTCCCGCTCAAGCATCTGGGGCACAAATGCGTCACGGAGGTGACAGGGGAGCTGCTGTCGCTGATGAGCCACCCGCGCAGCCTGTCCGTGGTGCTGGGGGTGTCGTCCAAGATGGATTTCCCGCAGGTGCAGGAGCTGTGGAGCGGCGTGGTGAGCGCGGCGAGGCAATACGGATACTCTCATCTGGACCTGGATCTCCAGCCGTCACTCAACGGCCTGTCCATAAGCATGAGCGCCGCAGGAGAATGCCTCGGCAAGACGGTCTCTCTCCGTCCTGCGGCGCAGTCCAAGGATCTCATCTGCATCAGCGGCCGCCTCGGCGCGGCATATCTGGGGCAGCAGGTGCTGGAGCGCGAGAAGAAGTCCTTTGACGCCAAGGCGGACACGTATCCCGCCCTCGAACGATACAAGATGCAGGTCGGGGCCTATCTGCACCCGGAACTGGACGGCGAGGTGGTGACGCAGCTGGAAGATGCGGGGATATGCCCGAGCTGCGGCTATTTCATCAGCCGGGGACTGTCTGACGCGCTGTTGAGGCTGTCCAGAGACAGCGGCCTTGGAGTCAAGGTCTACGCGGACAAGCTGCCGTTTGAGGGCAACAGCTTCCAGCTCGGGCGGGAGCTGAATGTGGATCCCGTCTCGGCCGCGATGAACGGCGGGGACGACTGCCAGATCTTGATAGTCATCCCCATACTGTCAGCGGAGAAGTTCCGCAGGGACTTCCAGACATTCGACATCATCGGGCATCTCGCCCTCCCCGAAGCAGGCACTGTCCTCGTCACCCCCGAAGGGGTAGAGATGCCGGTCTCAGCGCAAGGCTGGCCACAGGAGTAGAACCGCCGTCACGCCCGAAAACGGCACAGCATGGTGTTGGGCGCGTCACGCCCGCAGACTGCGCATGGCGTTAAGCACGGCCAGCACGGTCACCCCCACATCGGCGAACACAGCCATCCACATGGATGCAAGCCCGGCAGCCGCGAGCACAAGCACGAGCAGCTTGACAGCGATTGCGAATACCGTGTTCTGTGTGGCAATTGACAGGGTCTTCCTGGCAATCCTGACCCCAACAGCTATCTTGGAGGGCTTGTCGTCCATCAGTACGACATCTGCGGCCTCTATGGCAGCGTCCGACCCGAGAGCCCCCATGGCTATGCCGACATCAGCACGAGCCAGCACGGGAGCGTCATTGATGCCGTCCCCGACGAACGCGAGATTGCGCCCGGGAGCCCTCTCCCCCATCAGGCGTTCCACCTCCGCGACCTTGTCAGAGGGCAGCAGTTCGGCGCGAAACTCATCTATGCCAATCTCCCTGGCTACAGCCTCCGCGACATCCCGCTTGTCGCCTGTCAACATCACGGTCCTGGACACTCCGGAGGCCTTGAGGTCAGCAATGGCCTGACGCGCGTCAGGCTTGGTCTGGTCGGACACTACTATATGCCCGGCATATTCGCTCCCGACCGAGACATGCACGATGGTGCCCGGGTGGTCACAGGCTTTCCATTTGGCCCCGACCGCATCCATCAGCTTGCTGTTGCCAACATAGACAGTCTCGCCGTTGACTGTGGCCTTGGCTCCCTTGCCGGCTATCTCCTCCACATCCGTGACGATGCAGGAATCATCCTCATGCTTGTACGCCGCCTTGAGAGAGAGGGCTATCGGATGTGTCGAATAACGCTCCACATGTGCAGCGATGTGCAGCAGACTGCGCTCGTCCATCACCTCGGGATGTATGGCGGTGACCTTGAACACCCCCTGGGTCAGAGTGCCTGTCTTGTCAAACACGGCGATGTCCACCTTGGCCAGGGCCTCCAAATAATTGGCTCCCTTGACCAGAATGCCCTTGCGTGACGCTCCGCCTATGCCCCCGAAGAACGACAGCGGCACCGATATCACAAGGGCGCAAGGACAGGACACTATGAGGAACATCAGCCCGCGATAGAGCCATGTCGGGAAATTGCCCGCAAAATCCCCGCTCAACGCCGGGACGGCAAACGCCACCAGGACTGCCGCCGCCACCACTGCGGGGGTATATATCTTGGCGAAGCGGGTGATGAACGCCTCGCTGCGGGACTTGTTGGAGGACGCGTTTTCGACCAGGTCGAGAATCTTGGCGGCGGTGGACTCGCCGTAGCCCTTGGTGACCCTGGCGCGGATGACGCCGCCCTGGTTGATGCAGCCGGATATCACGTCATCGCCGACATTGACGTCACGCGGCATGCTCTCTCCCGTGAGGGCTACCGTATTGAGGGAGGAAGCTCCCTCTATGACCACCCCGTCGAGCGGGACTTTCTCCCCGGGGCTGATGACTATGACTTCCCCTATCTGGACATCTTGTGGACTGACTGTCATCGTTTTGCCGTCCCGCTCAACATTCGCCGTGTCGGGACGGATGTCCATCAGCGCGGAAATGGACTTGCGGCTCCTGCCCTCCGCAATGCTCTCAAACAGCTCTCCCACTTGGAAAAACAGCATCACGAAGACCGCCTCCGGGAACTGGGTGGAGCTGCCAGGCAGGAATCCTATGCACAACGCCCCTATAGTAGCCACGCTCATCAGGAAATCCTCGTCCAAGGCGTGTCCGTGCAGGATCTTCTCGCCCGCCTCATAAAGTGTCCCGTACCCCGACACGAGATACGGCACGAGGTAGATGAGCAGCAGCTGCCAGGTCTTGAGGTCTGTGAGATGTTCGACAAGCACTGCCGCTCCGAGCAGGAGGGCGGCGGCTATTATTCGCCAGAGTGTGCGGGTGTCTTTTTGCTCCATAGCATTATCATTGTACGGCTGCAAATATCACAAACTCACCATGCAACCGCGTTGCAAACGGCG
>CAZKVW010000040.1:0-5848 GCA_964556285.1 uncultured Muribaculaceae bacterium | reverse complement strand
GTATCACGGCCGACCTTACCTTGGGCGGAGGGGCAAATGCCCCGGGACCTACGGACAGCACCCGGTCTATGTCGTACCATGTCTGCAGCAGCACCGAGAGAATGCCGTAAGTCCTGCTGCCGGGAGGCTCGGCGATACGGGCGGCGACCTCCTCCTGAATCATGCACACGACTTCCGGGATGCGGTCGCGACTGTCCAGTATCTTGAAGAAAATCTGCGAGGAGATGTTGTACGGCAGGTTGCCGATGACGCGGAAGCTCCCGGGGAATACCGTATCCAAGTCTATCTTGAGGAAATCCGCTTCCATGAGCCTGTCGCCCAACTGGGGGAAATGCCCGCGCAGGTATTTGACGGACTCCCCGTCCAGCTCTACAGCCCGCAGGTCTATGTCCTCCCTACGGAGCAGGTACTGCGTGAGCACTCCCATGCCGGGGCCTATCTCCAGCACGTCTCTCACCCCGCTGCCGTCATCAAGCGCGTTCACAATAGATTTGGCCACGCCCTGATCCGTAAGGAAATGCTGCCCGAGGGCTTTCTTGGCTCTTACTTCCATATCAGCTGTATCTGTCCGTTCGGCAAAAATAACTAATTTTGCACGACAAAAGAGCCGGTGCAGGTGTCACATACGCTCCGAGACGCGGCTCTGACTTTGAGATTTATCATTATCCAATGGCAAAACCTGCTGAAGACACCCCGATGCTCAAACAGTTTTTTGCTGTCAAGGCACAACACCCGGAAGCAATGCTGCTGTACAGGGTGGGGGACTTCTATGAGACATATTCGGACGATGCGGTCACGGCGAGCAAAGTCCTGGGGCTGGTGCTCACCAAGCGATCCAACGGGGACAAGGAGCCGGTGGCGATGGCGGGATTTCCGCACCATGCCATAGAGAGCTATCTGCAAAAACTTGTCAGGGCCGGATTCAAGGTCGCCATTTGCGACCAGCTGGAAGACCCGAGGCTGGTGCACGGCAAACTCGTCAAGCGAGGGGTCACGGAGATTCTCACTCCTGGCGTGGCGTTCGGGGAGGGGATGCTCGAACAGAAAGAGCACAACTACCTCGCCGGCCTCACATTTGACAACAATGTCTGCGGCGCGGCATTCCTCGATGTCTCCACGGGCACGTTCCAAGTGGCCCAGGGGAGCATTGACTACATCGGCACACTGCTCGCGTCCCTTTCCCCCAAGGAGCTGGTCGTCCAGCGGGATGTCCTGCGCAGTGTGCAGGAACGTTTCCCCGGATATTTTATCACTCCGATAGACGAATGGGCATTTGTGTATGACGCGGCGCAGGAGAAGCTCTGCAAGCAGCTGGGAGTGCCGTCGCTCAAAGGGTTCGGCATTGAGACATTCCCGCTCGCGGTACGCTCGGCGGGGGCGCTGATTTTCTATCTTGAACAGACGCAACACGTAGGGCTCAAGAACATCTGCAGCATCTCCCGCATCGACGAGGGCAAGTTTGTGTGGATGGACCAGTTCACGTTCCGCAATCTGGAGATATTCGCCTCCAATTCCGGCAAGGACGGGGTGTCCCTGGTGGATGTGATTGACCGCTGCTGCTCCCCTATGGGGGCGCGGCTGCTGCGGCAGTGGCTCGCGATGCCGGTGCTGGATATCAAGGAGATAGAGGAACGCCAAGACACGGTGCAGACCATGTACGACAACGACGGCCTGCTGCGTGAGATTGAGAGCAGGATCAGCAACATCGGAGATCTGGAGCGCACGATGGCGCGTGCGGCCACCGGCAAGATACAGCCGCGCGAGGTGATGCAGCTCAAGCGGAGCCTCTCCGAGATGACTCCTGTCAAGACTCTGTGCACGGAGAGCGGCAGTGAGGCCATGCAGAGGCTCGTCAGGGGCATGCGCAACACCGACAAGCTCCAAAAGACGATTTCCGCCACGCTGTGCGACTCCCCTGCTGCGGCTCTCGGCAAGGGAGACATCATCGCTACAGGAGTGGACAAGGAGCTGGACGAGCTGCGCAGCATTTCAAGAGGGGGCAAGGACTACATCTTGCAGATGCAGCAGCGCGAGATTGAGCGCACGGGCATCACATCGCTCAAGATAGGCTACAACAATGTGTTCGGCTACTACATCGAGGTGCGCAACAGCTCCCGCGACAAGGTGCCCGGCGACTGGTTGCGCAAGCAGACCCTTGTCAACGCCGAACGCTACATCACCGAGGAACTCAAGGAGTACGAGGAGAAGATACTTGGCGCGGAGGAGCGCATCTATGAGATAGAGGCTCGCCTGTACGCAGAGCTTGTGTCCACTATCCAGCAATCCATCAAGGACATACAGTCCAACTGCCGCATAATGGCCAGGCTGGATGTGCTGCAGGGGTTTGCGCGTCAGGCGGCGGACAGGGGCTATTGCCGGCCGGTCGTGGACAAGAGCGACGGCATTGTTATCGAGGCCGGGCGGCATCCCGTCATTGAGACGCTCATGCCGCCAGGCGAAGAGTATGTCCCCAACGACATTCGCCTCGACAGCCATGACCAGCAGATAATGATATTGACCGGCCCCAACATGTCCGGCAAGTCGGCTCTCCTGCGGCAGACCGCGCTCATAGTGCTGCTTGCGCAGATAGGGTCATTCGTCCCTGCCCGTAGCGCAAGGCTCGGATACACGGACAAGATATTCACCCGGGTAGGAGCGACTGACAACATCTCCAGGGGAGAGTCCACATTCATGGTGGAGATGATAGAGACCTCCATGATCATGCACAACCTCTCCGCCCGCTCGCTTGTGCTGCTGGACGAAATCGGGCGCGGCACGTCCACATACGACGGCATGTCCATCGCCGGTGCCATAGTGCGCTACATCCACGAATACGGCAGCGGGGCCAAGACCCTCTTCGCCACGCACTACCATGAGCTGAATGACCTCGAAGGCCGGCTCAAACGGGTGCACAACTGGCATATCGCCGTCAAGGAAGTCGGACGGGAAGTGGTGTTCCTGCGCAAGCTGGAGCCGGGAGGGGTCGCACACAGTTTCGGCATCCACGTCGCCCGTCTCGCAGGAATGCCGCATGAGGTGGTGGAAATGGCTGAGAGCACCCTGCATGAGCTTGAGACGCGGGAAAAGAACGCCCGAGAGGCTGCCAAGAACGGCAAGGTCGAGGAGGACGGCAGCATACAGCTGTCGATGTTCCAGCTGGACGACCCCACCCTGTCTTCCATACGGGATGAGCTCAAGGGCGCAGATCTGGATAACATGACTCCCTTGCAGGCTTTTGACCTGCTGCGCAAGATGCGCTCCGAGCTGGGAATCTGAATCCTATTCCCCCTCCCGGATGTCGAGCCGCAGCTCATCCAGCTGCGACTGGTCGATGCGGCTGGGGGAGTCAATCATCACGTCACGCCCCTGGTTATTCTTGGGGAATGCTATATAGTCCCTGATGGACTCCTGCCCTCCGAACAGGGCGCACACCCGGTCAAATCCGAACGCCAGCCCTCCGTGGGGAGGTGCGCCATACTTGAATGCGTTGATGATAAAGCCGAACTTGTACTCGGCCTCCTCCTTGCCGATGCCGAGTATCTCAAACATGCGCTCCTGCATGGCCGCGTCGTGTATACGGATGGAGCCGCCGCCCAATTCCGTGCCGTTGAGCACAAAGTCATAGGCATTGGCGCACACGCGCTCCAAGTCCTCCTTGCGGTCGCTGTAGTACCACTGCTCATGTTCCGGCTTGGGAGCCGTAAAAGGATGATGCATGGCATAAAAACGCCCGTCCTCCTCGCTCCATTCAAACAGGGGGAAGTCCACAATCCACAGCGGAGCGAATACCTTGGGGTCTCTCAAGCCGAGCCGCCCGCCCATTTCAATGCGCAGCGTGCCGAGCTGGACTTGCGTCTTGCGCCTGGCCCCGCAGAGGATGAGGACAAGGTCTCCCGGATGAGCCTCCACGGCCTCGGCCACGGTCTGCAGCTGCTCCGGCGTGTAATACTTGTCAATGCTGGACTTGATGCTGCCGTCAGGGTTGAGTTTGATGTATACCAGCCCCTTTGCCCCTACCTGGGGGCGCTTGACCCATTCGGTTAGCTCGTCTGTCTGCTTGCGGGTGTACCCGGCCGCACCGCTCACGGCGATTGCCCCGACATATTCGGAGTCATCAAACACCCCGAACCCGTGACCCTTGACAAGCCCCGAAATCTCATGGATGGTCATTCCGAAACGGATGTCCGGCTTGTCAGAGCCGTAGCGGTCCATCGCGTCGGCCCAGCGCATCCTGGGCAGCGGGTCGGGAATCTCCACCCCGATGGCATTGCGGAACATCTGACGCATCATGCCCTCAAATGTCTCCAGCACGTCCTCCTGCTCAACAAAGCTCATCTCGCAATCTATCTGCGTAAACTCCGGCTGCCTGTCCGCCCGCAAGTCCTCGTCCCTGAAGCATCGCACTATCTGGAAATAGCGGTCATAGCCGGCCACCATCAGCAGCTGCTTGAATGTCTGCGGGGACTGCGGGAGGGCATAGAACTCGCCCGGATTCATGCGGGAGGGCACTACAAAGTCCCTCGCCCCCTCGGGGGTGGACTTGATCAGGAACGGGGTCTCTATCTCCATGAAACCCTGCCCGTCCAGATAGGTGCGCACTTCCTGCGCGAGCCTGTGACGGAGGGCCAGCGCCCTCTGGAGCGGAGGCCGGCGCAAGTCAAGATAACGGTATTTGGCGCGTATGTCATCTCCGCCGTCGCTGTGCTCCTCTATTGTGAATGGCGGGACCTCTGACTTGTTGAGAATGCGGATGCTGGAGACCTGTATCTCAATGTCCCCGGTGGGCAGCTTGGGATTTTTGCTCTCCCTCTCCACCACCGTGCCCTCCGCCTGTATGACATACTCGCGGCCGATGTCCGGCGCCTCCTCTGTCACGAGCTGGGTGATGCCGTAACGGTCCCTGAGGTCTATGAATGTCATGCTGCCGAGGTTACGCACTTTCTGCACCCATCCGGCAAGAGTCACCCTCTTTCCCGCATCAGAGAGCCGCAGCTCCCCGCAAGTGTTGGTCCTGTACATATATGTTTCGCTTTAGCGTCGCAAAATTAGTCAAAAATGGCATAGATTCTTCACTGTCCTGCGCCCTCCAATTTGGAGGCGAGGTTGCGGGCGATGGCGACAAAAGCCATGCTGTCCGGCCTGGACCCGAGCGCGACAGGCTCGCCGATGTCCCCGCTCTCCCGTATGTCCTGCACAAGCGGAATCTGCCCCAGCAGGTCTATGCCCAGCTCTTCGGCCATTTTGAGCCCCCCGTTCCTGCCGAATATGTAATACCTGTTGTCCGGAAGCTCCGCAGGGGTAAACCACGACATGTTCTCTATCAGCCCGAATATGGGCTTGCGGATGCTCTCGTTACGGAACATGTCCACGCCCTTCTCCACGTCGGCAAGCGCAACCGTCTGCGGGGTAGTGACTATCACAGCACCCTCCATCGGGATGTCTTGCACGAGGCTGATGTGTATGTCCCCAGTCCCCGGGGGCATGTCAATCAGCAGGACATCAAGGTCCCCCCATTCGACTTGGAGTATCATCTGCTTGAGAGCGTTGCAAGCCATCGGGCCGCGCCATATCAGAGCCTGCCCCCGCTGCGCGAAATAGCCTATGCTCATCCATTTGACCCCGTATTTCTCAATGGGCAGTATCCAGTCCTTGTCCCCCTCCTGCCGCACTC
Source organism: uncultured Muribaculaceae bacterium (assembly GCA_964556285.1). Classification (GTDB taxonomy): domain Bacteria; phylum Bacteroidota; class Bacteroidia; order Bacteroidales; family UBA932; genus Cryptobacteroides. The sequence goes on along the minus strand of CAZKVW010000040.1, from coordinate 177 downwards.
CCGGGGTCATCCCCTCCGTACCTGTCATGGTAGGCACCGAAGGGCCGTACACGTCCGCGTCCGCAAGGCCTGTCTTGTACCCGAGCCTTGCGAGAGCCACAGCCAGGTTGACCGCGACGGTGGATTTGCCGACGCCTCCTTTACCGGAAGCGACGCCAACGATATGCCGCACAGAAC
>CAZKVW010000039.1:0-20414 GCA_964556285.1 uncultured Muribaculaceae bacterium | reverse complement strand
GCGGCAGTATCTGGCGGAGGGGGCGCATGACGAAGTCTCGCTCTGTCATCAGCGGATGCGGAATGGTGAGATCCTCCGACTGCACCCTCCTGTCCCCGTACAGCAGGATGTCGATGTCAATCACCCTGTCATGGTACACCCTCTTGCCGTCCGAGTCCGTCTCCACGGTCTCCTCGCGCCCCATCGCCCGCTCAATGCCTTTGCACACATCCAGCACTGTCCATGGGTCGGAGTCCAGCTCATACATTACCGCCGCATTGACAAAATCCGCCCCGTCAAATCCCCACGGCTCTGTCTCTATAAGGTCGGACAGGGCACTCCAATGCCGTCCAAGAGCCCTGTCCATCCTGTCAAGGGCCTCCATGATATTGGCGGCCCTGTCGCCGAGGTTGCTGCCAATGGAGAAATAGACCTTTTCAGTCATAGCCGTCCAAGTCTGGATCCATGCCCAGCGCGACCCTGGCCTCATCAGAGAGCATGCTCATGTCCCACACCGGGTCAAACACCAGCTCTATGTTGCAGCTCTTTACCCCCGGGGTGAGTTCCACCACATGCTGCACCTCTGCGATGACATCATCCGCCATCGGGCAGTTGGGAGCGGTGAAAGTCATTTTGATGCTGACATTGTGCTCCTTGTCTATATTCAGTTCATAGACCAGCCCCAGATCGTATATGTTGACCGGGATCTCCGGGTCGTACACTTGCTTGAGGGCCAGCACCACCGCCTCGTAGAGGGGCGCCAGCTCCTTGACGTCCTCCGCCGTCAGCGCTTCATTGCTTTGTCCAGCCATTCTCCTGCGTCCTCCTGTCCGCTATTGCCCGGATGTGACGGAGGCATTCTCCGCCGCTACTGCCTTGATGGTGGCAATCATCGATGCCAGCCCGTTGGCGCGGGTGGGAGACAGATTGTCTTTGAGCCCGATCTTGCCTATAAATCCGAAGTCGTCCCCGGCGATTTCTGCTGGAGTCCTGCCGGAATAGACCCTCACCAGCAGCGAGATGATGCCCTTGGTGATGAGGGCGTCGCTGTCAGCCGCGAACCAGAGCCGCCCGTCTTCCAGCTTCCAGTCCAGCCATACCCTGGACTGGCATCCCTTTATGAGCCTGTCGTCAGTCTTGGCCTCGGGAGGGTACTGCGGCAGCTGCTTGCCAAGGTCTATGATATATTCGTATTTGTCCAGCCATTCGTCGTACATGGAGAACTCCTCCACCACTTCCTCTTTGGCTTCCTCCAACGTCTTTGTCATATCAGCATGTCTATCGCCCTGTGCAGGCATTTCACAAAATAACGCGCCTCTTCCAATGTGTTGTAAGGGGCGAATGAGGCCCTCAGCATGCCGCTTGTCCCGTACCTGTCCATCAGGGGCTCTGCGCACATCTGTCCGGAGCGCGTGGCTATGCCCATCTTGTCCAGCAGTAGCGCAAGGTCTTCGTGATGCGCCCCCGCCACAGTGATGGAGAACAGTGCCACTTTGTCACCCTGCCGCTTCGGGATGCCGTACAGGCGGATGCGGCTGTCAGAGCCAAACTCTCCCAAGAGGTATTCCACGATGTCTCTCTGCTCCTTGCGTATGACGTTGTTGTCCAACGCGCTGGCGCATTGCAGGGCTGGCTTGAGCGTGGGGACTGCGGCAATGTTTTGTGTGCCGGCCTCAAACTTCTGCGGTGAGGGTGCAAAGCTTGTGCCCTCCCATTTGACGGTGTCAATCATCTCCCCGCCGCCCATATAGGGGGGGATCCTGTCCATCCACCTGCGTTTGCCGTACAGGACTCCGGTGCCGGGGGCGGCATAGACCTTGTGCCCGGAGAACGCGTAGAAGTCGCAATCCATATCCTGCACGTCAACCTTGCAATGCACTATCCCCTGCGCCCCGTCCACAAGGACGGCGCACCCGTGCCTGTGGCAGATGCTTGCAATCTCTTTGACGGGGTTGACAAGCCCGAGCACATTGGAAATGTGCGCGACGCAGCAGATTTTGGCCCGCCCCCCGGAGAGAATGCCCTCCAGGGCATCCAGGTCGAGATAGCCATTATCGTCCACAGGCAGCACCCGGATAACGGCGCCCTTGCGCCCCGCCATCATCTGCCAGGGCACGATGTCGGAATGGTGCTCGCATTCGGCTATGACAATCTCGTCTCCAGGCCTTATCTCTGATTCTCCGAAAGAGAATGCCACCAGATTGATGCCGGCTGTGGCCCCGGAAGTGAACACCACCTCGCTGCGGTCAGCAGCGTTGATGTATTGGCGGACGTATTCGCGCGTGCTCTCGTACTCCTCGGTAGCGTCTGCCGCCAGGCGGTGCACCGCGCGGTGGAGGTTGGCATTGTGGTGGAGCGTAATGTCGTTCCACGTGGCGATGACTTCCATGGGGCGTTGCGCGGTCGCCGCGTTGTCCAGATAGACGAGCGGCAGCCCGTATACGGTGTCGTTCAGAATGGGGAAGTGCGAGCGCACTTTCACTATATCATCATAGCCTGTTGTCATCTCTCTGTTGTCCAGTCAACATTTTCTTTGTCCACGCGGGATTTGCATTTTGCGGGATTGCCCTCTCTTGCGGATCTGTCCGCAGGGAATCCCCTTGCGGCAAGGCCCCGTCACCGTTCCAAGCGTACGAAGATGCTCAAGGGCAGCACTTTGCCGTGCCTGTCGCGCAGGGCCAGTTCCCCGCTTTCGAGCCTGTATCTGGAGCCGCCCGCGCTGCCCTTGCCCTCCACCGCGTCCGCGCCGCCCAGCCCGAACGCCTCCCGTACCACTGTCTCTCCGAGCAGGGCGGAGAATCCGTTGGAATACAGGTTGAGCACCATAAAGCTGCCTGTCGGGTCGAGCAGTTGCGCCACTCCCTGCATCATGGAATACAGGCACTCATCCAGCTTCCATTTCTCCCCGTCAGGGCCATGCCCGTACGCCGGCGGGTCCAGGATGATGCCCTGATACCTGTTGCCCCTGCGCACTTCTCTGGCTGTAAACTTCATCGCGTCCTCGACCACCCAGCGGATACCGTCCAGGCCGCTGCGCTCCATATTGCCCCTCGCCCATGTCACAACCTGCCTGACCGAGTCCAGATGCGTCACTTCGGCTCCTGCGGCTCGTGCCGCCATTGAGGCAGCTCCAGTGTAGGCGAAGAGGTTGAGCACCTTGGGAGCCGGACGCCCGGCCTCACGTGCCGCTCTGGCGAGGGCTGATGCGCGGCTGTATATGTATTCCCAATTGGGGGCTTGCTCCGGGAACACCCCGACATGCTTGAATGCGGTCAGGCCGAGACGCAGATTGAAGTCCAGCCCCTCCTGCGCCCCATGGTAGCCTATCTGCCACTGTTCCGGCATGTCCGGGGAGTTACGCCAGGTGCCGCTGTCCTCTTTGCCGGCGCGTCCGAATCCAGCCCCCGGACAGAACTGGCTGTCCGTCTGCGGCCCCCAGTCATTCTCCGAACGTGGCCACAGGGCCTTGGGCTCCGGACGCGCCAGCCTCCAGCGGCCGAAACGCTCGAGCTTGCGCCCGTCTCCGCAGTCCAGCAGCTCATAATCCCGCCACCACTTGCCAGGGTATTCTACAGCCATCCTTGTAATTTTCACTGCGTGGCCCTCAACAATCCGGGGATTCCTCTCCCCGCCTCGGCACAATCCTGCTCCCCCAGGCCACCATTCATATATACGTGCAAAGATAGCCAACTTTTGCTGATGTTTGAGAAAAACGCTACATTTGCCCCCTGACTGCACAACAAAGGATTATTATGCAACAGTACATTGACAATTACGACTTCAAAGGCAAAAAGGCCATTGTCAGGGTGGATTTCAACGTCCCCCTCGACGACAACTTCAATATCACCGATGACACCCGCATCCGCAGGGCCATGCCCACGCTCAAAAAGGTGCTCTCCGAGGGCGGGTCTGTCATCATCATGTCCCATCTCGGCCGCCCCAAAAAGGTTGACCCCAAATATTCTCTCAAGCACATAGTCGCCCGCGTGTCCGAATGCCTCGGCGTCCCTGTGCAGTTTGCGCCCGATTGCCAGGCGGCCGACGCTCAGGTGGCGGCTCTCAAGCCCGGCGAGGCCTTGCTGCTGGAGAATCTCCGCTACTATGCCGAGGAGGAGGGTAAGCCCAGAGGGCTGGCAGATGACGCCACCGATGAGGAGAAGAAAGCCGCCAAGGCCGCTGTAAAGGAGAGCCAGAAGGCCTTTGTCGCCAAGCTTGCCTCCTACGCCGACTGCTATATCAACGACGCTTTCGGCACAGCGCACCGCGCTCATGCCTCCACTGCGCTCATAGCCAAATATTTCCCTAACGACAAAATGTTCGGCTACCTGATGGAGAGCGAGACCAAGGCTGTGGACAATGTCCTCAAGAACGCCAAGCATCCTTTCACGGCCATCATCGGCGGATCCAAGGTGTCCTCCAAGCTGGCAGTGCTCAAGAACCTTGTCGAGAAAGTGGACAACCTCATAATCGGCGGCGGCATGGGATACACATTCATCAAGGCCGAGGGCGGCAAGATAGGCAATTCCCTGCATGAGGACGAGCTCATTCCCGACGCCCGCGAGATTATGGCAAAGGCCAAGGAGCGCGGAGTCAACCTGTCCATCTCCGTCCAGACCCTCGTGGCGGATGCGTTCAGCGCCGACGCGCATACGCAGCTTGTGGATTCGCACAATATTCCTGACGGCTGGGAGGGTGTTGACGCTGGCCCCAAGACCCTTGACAATTGGAAGAAGATTATCCTTGACTCCAAGACCATCGTATGGAACGGGCCTGTGGGCGTGTTCGAGATTGACAAGTTTGCCGGCGGCACGCTCCAGATAGCCGAGGATCTTGCCGAGGCCACCGCCAAGGGCGCGTATACGCTGGTGGGCGGAGGAGATTCCGTGGCCGCTGTCACCAAGATGGGCTACGCCGACAAGGTGAGCTATGTCTCTACCGGCGGCGGCGCGATGCTGGAGGCTCTAGAGGGCAAGGAGCTCCCCGGCGTGGCCGCTATCCGCGAATAGTGTCCCGCTGGCAGCCGTACAACATAACTTGAGATGATTGAAGAACTCTTCATAAACTGGCATGTCAATCCGGTGCTGGTGCATCTCGGCCCTCTGCCGATCAGATGGTACTCGCTCCTGTTCGTCAGCGGGTTTGTGTTCGGCTGGTTTGAGTTCAAATGGTTTTTCAAACGGGAGGGCATTTCGGCGTCCCTGCTGGATCCCCTCCTGTTCACCTTGCTTATAGCCACTATTGTAGGGGCTAGGCTGGGGCATTGCATATTCTACGACCCGCAGTATTATTTCGGCAGTTGGAAAGGCTTCGCCGAGGTGTTCATGCCTTGGAAAGGAGGTCTCGCCAGCCATGGCGGGGCCATAGCTCTCCTGCTTGCCATGTGGTGGTTTTCCGTGCATTACGGGCGCAAGAACGGCTTTGACTTCGTGTGGATAATGGATCATCTGTGCATTACGGTCGCTCTGGCCGGGTGCATGATCCGCTGCGGCAACTTGTTCAATTCCGAGATATACGGTCTGGAGACCTCCCTGCCTTGGGGCATGGTGTATGAGCTGCGCGGAGAGACAGTCCCCAGACATCCGGCGCAGATGTACGAGGCCTTGAGCTATTTCATCCTCTGGATTATAATGATGCTCCTGTACAAGTACAAGCTGGACAAGATGTACAGAGGCACATTCTTCGGCCTCTTCCTTGTGGCGTGTTTCGGGATGCGTTTCCTCATAGAGTACACCAAGCAGACGCTCGTCCCCTGGCCTGACGTGACCCCGTTGACCATGGGGCAGCTGCTGTCCATCCCCTTTGTGATGGCTGGAGCGGTCATTCTCATCCTGTCGTTCATCAAGAAAGTCCCGGCCAGGGCAGTGCACCCGCAAGGCCCTCCGCGTACGCCCAAACAGCCCACCCACTACGCCAAGAGCTTGAGATAGAGCCGTCCCGGCCAGAATCCGTCATTGTTCGGTGTCCATTGATATCGAAAAGCCAAGCGGCTGCGGCTGTTTGGCTTGTTTTTTGATGCACCCGTGAGTTTCCTATCCGTAGACATTTAGAGGTAGTGTATGCTCATGCCGCAGAGGCGGCATATAATACAACGAAAACAGATGAATATAATGGTGCAGAAAATGAAAAGGAAAATTGCGCTGTCTTCGCTTTTGCTTGCCTTGGTTCCGGCAGCCATGTCCGCCCAGTACAGGACGGATCTGCCTGCGGGAAGCGGCTCCGGAGCCGGAGATGCGGGCGTTGGCGCTGCGGGAAGCGACATCCCGGAGCTTGAGACGGAGCTGGACACTTCGGCTACGCCCCTCACTCTTCAGGACGCCCTCAAGATAGCCCTCAGCGAGAATGTGGCAGTCAAGGTCGCGGACAAGGAGATAGAGCGCAGCCAGTATGCCAAGAAAGGCACTTACGCCTCGCTCTTTCCCCAGATAGATGTCAGCGGGTCATACCAGAGGACTATCAAGAAACAGGTGATGTACATGGACAGCGACGGTGACAGCGGCGGGAGCATATTCTCGTCAATCATGCCGTATTTCTCGCGGATCAACGAATTGTCCGCTGCGGCAGGGATGGATCCTGTCGCCGTTGAGGAGTCTTCAAGCTCGTCCAGTTCGGGATTTGCCGTGGGACGGTGGAATACATTCAACGTCGGTCTGACGGCATCGATGCCTCTGGTGAACGCCCAGCTGTGGAAGAGCATAGAGATATCCGGCAAGAGCGTCGAGCTGGCCGTGGAGCAGGCGCGTTCTTCCCGCCTGGACATGGTGACACAGGTCAAGCAGGCCTACTATGCCGTCCTGCTCGCCAAGGAGGTCTTTGACGTGTACAAAGATGTTTACGAAAATGCGGTTGAGAACTTCGAGCAGACGCAGAGGGAGTACCGCGTGTCGAGGGCTTCTGAACTGGAATACACCCGTGCCAAGACAAATGTGGCCAATGCCGTGCCCAACGTGTACAACGCCGAGAGCCAGATAGTGCTCGCCCTGTGGCAGCTCAAGGCCGTGATGGGCGTTGACCTGGACATGAATATCGATGTGACCGGCAAGCTGTCGGATTATTCGGAGCACATGTTCTATGACATCCACCAGCACGACTCGCTGAGCCTGGACAACAACACCTCCATGCGCCAGCTCGCCATTCAGGCGGAGCAGCTCGCCGAGACGGTCAAGATGCAGAAGTACGCTTATCTTCCCACCCTGTCGGCGGCATTCTCATACAGCCAGTACGCCATGGAGAACGAGTTCAATTTCAGCGAATACCATTGGACTCCGTATTCCTATGCGGGCATTTCCGTCAGCATTCCCATATTCTCGGGCGGCAAGCGTTACAACGACGTGCGCCAGGCCAAGGTGCAGGCCGTGGAGCTGGATCTCCAGAGGGTCAATACCGAACGCCAGCTCAAGATAGCTGTCAGGCAGTACCTCAGCTCAATGGAGACGGCCATGAAGAGCCACAGCTCCGCCATTGAGGCCGAAGACCTGGCCCGCAAGGCATACGACATCACTTCCAAGTCATACAATGTCGGCAAGAGCACTCTGACCGACCTCAATGACGCCCAGCTCGCGCTGACCCAGGCTCAGCTGGCCGTCTCGCAGGCCATATACAATTTCGTGGTGGCCAAGTCCAACCTGGAACAGACCCTCGGCGCAGACTTCATCGACGGCAACGGGAATGTCACATTTGACAGCCTCCCAGACGCGCAGTGACCAGCGCCTTGAGGAGGATGTCATCAACCAATCAGACAATATAAAGAGAAAGATATGAACAAGATTCTGACAACAATGCTCTGCGGCGGTTCGGTTCTCGTGATTGCCGGCTGCGGGGGCGGCAACACTGGCTCGTCTGTCACCGCAGCTGCGAGCGAGGACGTGTACAAGGTGTCCACCACTGTGGCTGCGGCACAGGATGTGCCTCAATACGAGACATATTCTTCCACCGTTGAGGCCAATGTCACCAACAATGTGGCTCCCCAGAGCAGCTCCCGCATACAAGCCATCTATGTGGAGGTCGGCGATTATGTCTCCAAGGGGCAGGTCCTGGCCGAGATGGACAAGGTCTCCCTCGTGCAGGCCGAGCTCAAGATGAAGAACGACTCCACGGAGTACAGCCGCGTTGAGCAGCTGTATGCGGAGGGCGGGGTCTCCAAGTCGGACTATGAGGCCATGGAGCTTTCCTACAAGGTCAGCCGCACCTCGTACCAGAACCTGCTCGAGAACACCGTGCTCCGTGCGCCGGTCTCGGGCGTGATCACTACGCGCAACTATGACCGCGGGGACATGTACTCCATGGGCAGCCCCATATATGTGCTCCAGCAGATTACCCCCGTCAAGGTCAAGGTGGGCATCTCCGAGACCGACTATACACTTGTCCACAAGGGCGACCAGGTCGATATAACGGCTGACGCCATCCCAGGGAAGACTTTCTCCGGGCGGGTCAACAGGATTTATCCCACCATCGACCCCACCTCGCACACATTCACGGCGGAGATTATTGTCCCCAATGCTGACAGGGAGCTCCGCCCCGGCATGTATGTCAATGTCAAGGTGACATTTGGCGTCAATCACAGCATTGTGGTGCCTGACGAGGCCGTGGTCAAGCAGCAGGGGTCCGGCCAGCGGATGGTCTATGTGGCGCAGGCCGACGGCACAGCCAAATGTGTGGTTGTCACCCTCGGGCGTCATTTCGGCACATCTTATGAGATATTGGGCGGCCTCAACGAGGGGGATGCCGTCGTGACGCGGGGCAGCTCGTCCCTTAAGGATGGAGTCAAAATACAAGTCATTGACAAATAGGGCAGTATGAGCATATACAGAAAAGCGGTCAACTCCCCTGTGACGACGGCCTTGGTGTTCCTGGCTTTCGCCATATTCGGAGTGTTCTCGCTGTCTAACACATCCATCGCGCTGTATCCTGACTTTGACGCCAATGTGGTCATGGTCATATCCTCGTACCCGGGGACGAGCGCGTCGGATATAGAGACCAACCTCACCAAAGTCCTTGAGAACGGGCTCAACTCGCTTGAGAACCTCAAGGACATGACTTCCAACTCGCGGGAAAACATTTCTGTAGTCACATTGGAGTTTGAGTACGGGACGGACATAGATGAAGCGTGCAACGACATCAGGGACAAGATAGACCTCGTCAGTTCGAGCCTGCCGTCCGGGGCCTCGCAGCCGGTGCTCTTCAAGTTCAGCGCAGACGACATGCCCGTGCTGATACTCTCGGCGACGGCGGATGAGAGCCTCCCCGGGCTGGACAAGATACTTGACGACAAAGTGACCACGCCTCTGGGCAGGGTCAACGGAGTCGGGACTGTGACAGTGTACGGAGCTCCAGAGCGTGAGATCCAGGTGTACTGCGACCCCAACAAGCTCCAGGCGTACGGGCTGTCCGTCAGCGGGATAGCTTCTGTCATAGCAGCCGAAAACCAGAATATCCCATCGGGCACAATAGACATCGGCACGGAGACATACACCCTGCGCATCGAGAAAGAGTTTACAGACCCTTCCGAGATGCTTGATATAGTCGTAGGGTCGAGCAACGGGCAGCTGGTGTACCTCAGGGACGTGGCCACTGTCTTGGATGCCCTGGAAGAGAAATCCCAGGAGTCCTACACCAACGGGGCGCGGTCAGCTATGATTGCCATCCAGAAGCAGACCGGGGCCAACACGGTCAATGTCATCCGGTCGGCCAAGAAAGAGCTGGCACAGATACAGCAGACCCTCCCCTCGGACATCAAGATATCGACCATCATTGACTCGTCCGACAACATCATTAACACCATAGGCACTCTGCGGGAGACCATAGTCATCACGCTGATTATAGTCATGCTGGTGGTGTTCGTGTTCCTCGGGAGGTGGAGAGCCACCTTTATCATCGTGTTGAGCATACCGATTGCCCTTCTTGGGTCGCTGGTGTACCTATTCGCTACAGGCAACACGCTCAATATCATCTCTATGTCCGCATTGTCCATCGCAATCGGCATGGTGGTGGACGACTCTATCGTGGTGCTGGAAAACATCTCCACGCACCTTGAGCGCGGGGAGAGGCCCAAGGAGGCGGCTGTCAACGGCACGTCTGAGGTGGGCCTGTCGGTCATGGCCTCGACTCTCACGATGTTCTGCGTGTTCCTGCCGCTGACCATGGTGTCTGGAATGGCCGGCATCCTCTTCAAGCAGCTCGGATTCATCGTCAGCATCATCATGGTCATTTCGCTGGCGGCTTCGCTGACACTTGTGCCGATGCTTTCGTCCCAGATGCTCTCCAACAAACCCAAGACAGGGCGTCTGCACAGAGCCATTTTTGATCCCATTGAAAAGGCTCTTGCGGGCATCTCCAACTGGTACGCCGGCATCATCAGATGGGCGGTGACCCACAGGGGGACGGTGATTCTGGGAGCAGCTGCGGTGTTTGTCCTGGTGCTGGCGCTGCTCGGGCCCAAGATCAAGAACGAGTATTTCCCCAACTCCGACCAGGGGCGTCTGACAGTGTCCATAGAACTTCCTGTCGGCACCGAGCAGAGCGTCACGGGCGAATTTGTCAAGAAGTTCGCCGACCGCCTGACCGAGGAGATACCGGAGATACAGGTGCTGGAGTACCGGTTTGGACAGGCGTCCTCGGACAACACCATGGCCAACTTGATGACCAACGGCTCGTACATCATCAGCATGAATATCAACCTTGGCTCAATGGAACAGCGTGAGAGGTCGTCCACCGAGATTGCGGATATAGTCCGCAGGGATCTCAAGGACTATCCCGAGGTCAAGAAAGCCACTGTGACAGAGGGCATGGGAGGTGTCGGAGGCGCGTCCTCGATAGCCTTGGAGATATACGGCTATGACTTCAATCTCACAGACCAGATTGCCAAAGACATCCAGGCCAAGATGCTGGAAACCCCGGTGTTTTCGCAGGTGACATTGAGCCGCGATGAGTACACGCCGGAGTATCTGGTAGATTTCGACAGGACCAAGCTTGCCCTCAATGGCCTCAATTCCACAACTGCTTCTGCTTCCGTGGCTGCAGCCATGAGCGGGACGGTGGCCTCCTACTACAGGGAGGATGGAGAGGAGTACAACATCAGGGTGCGGTACGACAAGTCATTCCGCGGCAGCGTGGAGGACATCGAGAACATCATCATCACCAACGGGTATGGCAAGGCTGTGAGAGTCAAGGATCTCGGCAGCATTGTCGAGTCCAAGGTGCCTCCGACCATCGAGCGCAAGAACCGTGAGCGCTATATCACGGTCACTGGCGTGATGGCAAGGGGCAGCGCGCTCAGCGACGGCGTGTCCGTGACAAATGAGATTGTCAAGAATGCCGACCTGCCGACGGATGTCACCACCAAGATTTCCGGAGACTTCGAGGACCAGCAGAAGATGTTCAAGAATCTCGGCGTGCTGATGGTGCTGATCCTGATACTGGTGTATATGGTGATGGCTTCGCAGTTCGAGTCATTCCTCAGCCCGTTCGTCATCATGTTCTCCATACCGTTCGCGCTTGTCGGCGTGATATTGGGACTGTGGGTCACTGACACCCCGCTGGGGGTGATGGCGATGATAGGCATTATCATCCTGCTGGGTATAGTGGTCAAGAACGGCATCGTGCTCATCGACTACACCAACCTCCAGAGGGAGCGCGGCCTCAATGTCATAGAGGCTTCGGTCAAGGCCGCCCGCAGCCGTCTGCGCCCTATCCTCATGACGACCCTCACCACCGTGCTGGGCATGGTGCCTATGGCGGTCGGCACTGGCGAGGGATCGGAGATGTGGCGTTCGCTTGGAGTCACGGTGGCGTGGGGGCTCACCATCTCCACCATAGTCACCCTGATCCTGATCCCGACCATTTACTGCGTGTTCCAGACCCGCAGGGAGCGCCGCCTGGCCAGCAAGGCAGCGGCATCCTCCAATGTGCAGACATCATAGGGGAGACATCCAGCTCGCGCAAGGGCTAAATTCAGTTTAAGACAGACATGAAAGCGATATTTGCAGTATATAACATTGCCTACAACGAGGAGATAGTCGCTATACTCTCCGCGCACGGGCAGAGAGGTTACACCAAATGGGACACCATTCTCGGATGCGGCTCGCAGACAGGGGAGCCGCACCTTGGGAGTCATGCGTGGCCTACCCAGAACCAGGCCCTGCTCACCATCGTCCCTGATGACAAGGTGGACGTGCTGCTCTCGGACATCAAGGCCAAAGATGAGGCCAACCCGGATCTCGGTCTCCGCGCCTTTGTCCTGCCCGTCGAGCGGGTGGTGTAGGCACTTCTGCCCTTAACAACTTCGACCTGTTGAAAGTTTCGCTATATTTGTAACTCTGTTAACAGGAGGTAAGAGTTATGGAAAAGGTAATAACCAACGATAATTTCAGCAGCGTCATTGCTGACAATGACGTGGTGCTGGTGGACTTCTGGGCGTCATGGTGCGGCCCGTGCCGCATGCTTAGCCCGACAGTGGATGAGGTCGCAAGTGAGTATGACGGCAAGGTGGCGGTCTGCAAGTGCAATGTCGATGACGCTGACCAGGTGGCGGCCGATTGCGGCATACGCAGCATCCCTACCCTCATGTATTTCAAGGGCGGCAAACTGGCGGACAGGACTGTGGGAGTCGTGCCCAAGTCGGACATCACCTCCAGACTGGACAAACTCCTGTAGCGGGAGCGCCCATGGATGCCGGCGAGGTAACAAGATTTCTTGGAGAGGATTGGGTCGGGGTTGAGTCCCTGATGAGGAAATACCTCAAGAGCGACATCAGCCTGCTCAACAGCGCCAATGACAGCATCTTGTCCAACGAGGGCAAGATGCTGCGCCCGATGTTGTCCCTGCTGATGGCGAGGGCTTGCGGCGGGGGAGTGGCTCGCGAGGATTCCATCCGTTATGCTGCGGCCGCCGAGATGCTGCACAACTCCACGCTCCTGCATGATGACGTGGTGGACGGCAGCACTCAGCGCAGGGGTCATCCAACCATTTCTGCCGTGCTCGGTGGGACTGGAGCTGTCCTGGTGGGGGATTATTGGCTTGTGCGTGCGGTCAAGGTCATATTGGATGCCGGTGCGCGTTCATCGGAGGTCGTGAGCCTATTTGCCAAGACTCTCGGCGACCTGGCCGAGGGGGAGATGCTGCAGATGCAGAAAGCCGAGGTGGGGGATACCTCCCAGGACGACTACATGCGTATCATCTATTCCAAGACGGCTTCCCTCTTTGAGACCGCATGCGTTTCCGCAGTCATCTCGGTGGACGGAGATGACACGCTCAAGGCTGCGGCCCGCGAGTATGGCATCTGCCTGGGCCTTGCGTTCCAGATTAAGGATGACATTCTCGACTATGACGGCAAGGACCTTGGCAAGCCGACGGGAGTGGACTTGAGGGAGCAGAAGATAACTCTCCCCCTGCTGGGCGCGTTGAAAGATATGGATGACGAACGCAACCGCATGGTGCGCAGGATGGTCTGTGACATACACGGGCATCCGGAGTACGTGGACAGGATAGTGGACCTGGTGCATGCCTGCGGAGGCATAGGATATGCCGAGGCTATGCTGTCGGATTTTGTAGGCAAGGCAGTTGACACCTTGTCCGCGCTGCCTGACAGCAGGGAGAAGTCCCTGCTGGCGGATCTTGCTGGATATACGGCCGGGAGGAAGTCATGACGCTGGACACTATACAGGGCAACGACAACGTGCGCAGGGCGCTCGCCGACATGGCCGACACCGGACGGGTTCCCCATGCGCTGATGTTGCATGAGAATGACGGCGGAGGGGCTATGCCGCTGTGCCTTGGGTTTCTTGAGCGCCTGATGCGCTCCCCCAAGGTGGCCAAGCTCATCCATCCGGACGTGCATTTCATTTTCCCGGTCGCTGGCGGCTCGATAATCCCGGCCAAGGACAAGCCCACATCCTTGTCCTACATCAAGGAATGGCGCAAGTTGCTGCTGGACAATCCTCTGTTTACCGAAAGGGAGCTTTGCGAGGCTCTGGGGATAGAGAGCAAGTCAGCCGTGATAGCTGTGGCCGAGGCCAAGGGCATACTGGACAGGCTCGCGTTCAACTCTCTTGAGGGAGGATGGCAGGCGGTGGTCATATACCTGCCCGAGAAAATGACGGCGGAGACTGCCAACCGTCTGCTCAAGAGCATCGAGGAGCCGCCGGCCAAGACGGTCTTTGTCCTCATCACCCATGCGCCGGAAAAGGTGCTCACGACAATCGCCTCGCGTTGCCAGACGATACGGGTGACTCCTGTGGAGGGTCGTCAGGAGGTGTCCAGTCCCAGCGTCCAAGAGGAAGAGGAGCTGCTGCGCGGCCTGCTCGGAGCTCTTGCCGCAAGGGATCTGCTCTCCGCCCTTGAGATTGGGGAGAGCATTGCCGCGCTGCCCTCGCGCGAGAGGCACAAGTCATTTTGCCGCACGGCGGGGGACGGACTGCGCCAGATGGTGTTGATACAGCAGGGGTTTGACAAATTTTTGCCCGTCAGGAACGCCGAATACTGGCGCGCGCAGGCGGGTGTGTTCAACAGACAGTTTCCGCGTAAGGCTCTCGCCTGTCTGGACAGGGCGAATATGCTCGTGGAACGGAATGTCAATCAGAAGGTCATATTCACTGACCTTGTGGACAGACTTTATGCATTGCTATGATGACAGCTGATAACGAAAGCATAAGATACGACTGCTGCAGGGGCTGCACTGTGACGCATAACCAGGCTACTGGGGAGGATGTGTGCACATACCGCCCCGGTTGCTGCAAGCTGCGGGACTATGACAGCCTCAAGGGAATCAGGCAGGATGATGTCAAGGACATATTCGAAGTGCGCTTCAAGAATACCCGCAAGGCATTCTACCGCAACACTTCGGGACAGAGCATCCGGCAGGGGGATCTCGTGGTGGTGGAGGCGGTGAACGGGCATGACTTGGGCATCGTCACCCTCGAAGGGGCGGTGGTCGCAAGGCAGCTCGCCCGCAAGGGGCTCAATCCCCAGACGGCTGAGCTTAAGCAGATATACCGCAAGGCAAGGGCTTCGGATATAGTCAAATGGCAGGAGGCGATAGCCCGTGAGCAGCAGACCATGATTTCGGCGAGGCGCATCGCTGCCGAGCTGGGGCTAGAGATGAAGATAGGGGATGTGGAGTTCCAGGGGGACGGGACCAAGGCGATATTCTACTACATAGCTGACGGGAGGGTGGACTTCCGGCAGCTGATCAAGGTGTTTGCCGAGGAGTTCCGCATCCGGATAGAAATGAAGCAGATTGGAGCCCGCCAGGAGGCGGGGCTGATAGGAGGCATAGGGGTGTGCGGCAGAGAGCTGTGCTGCGCCAATTTCATCACCAATTTCCAGTCAATATCCACAGCGGCGGCCCGTTGCCAGGACCTCTCGCTCAACCCCCAGAAACTCGCCGGACAGTGCGGCAAGCTCAAATGCTGCCTCAATTTCGAAGCGGCGGTGTATGCTGACGCCAGAACACGCATTCCGCGTGTGAATGCCCCTCTTGAGTTTGAGGACGGGCAGGCGTATCTGGTCAAGACGGACATCTTGAGCGGCACGATGTATTTCTCCTATGACAAGGGGAATCTTGCTAATATGTACGCGCTGACGGCCGATGAGGTGAGAGAGATACAGAAGTTGAACCGCGATGGGGTCAAACCTGATTCGCTGCGCAGCGAGCCGGAGCCCAAGACTCCGGAGTTTGTCACGGCCGTGGGGGATGACAGCATATCCCGATTTGACCGTCCGCGCCGCAGCGGCCGATCCTCCCGCAGCAAAGGCCGCAACCGGCCCAGAGACAGGCGGCAGGATGGTGCGTCTGCCCCCGCCCGCGGGACTGCATCTTCCGGCAAGGGCGCGTAGGTCTCGCTGACGGCATGGGACACGACAAGCTTCGCAAATTTGCCGAGAACGAGACATTCTCGTGCCTGTTGCAGCCCAATACCAGGGAGCTGCTCTCGGACGGCTATTTTGCCCTCAGGGACCATCCGGTCAAGGGGCATTGGGCGGAGAGGTTTGACGCGCCCAGGCCGATAGTGCTGGAGCTGGGTTGCGGCAAGGGGGAATACACCCTCGACCTGGCTCACCGCGAGCCGGGGCGGAACTATATCGGGGTGGATATCAAGGGTGCGCGCCTGTGGCGCGGGGCCAAACGCGCTACAGAGGAGGGGCTGGGCAATGTGGCTTTCCTGCGCACGAGGATAGAGTTCATCAAAGCTTTTTTCGCCCCCGGCGAGGTCTCGGAGATATGGCTGACATTCTCTGACCCGCAGCCCAAAAGGGAGAATTCTCGCCTGACTTCACCCCGGTTTCTGGACCGCTACCGTTCGATGCTGAGCCCGGGCGGCATTGTCAATCTCAAGACCGACAGCCCCCTCCTGTACGAATACACCCTATCTGTTGTCCGCCGGAACGGCCTGCGTCTGCTTGCAGCCACTTCCGACCTGTATTCGCTGAATGGCGCTGGCGTCCCCGACAGCGGGGCCGTCGGCCTCGGATACATCCGCTCTCATCCCGAACTGTTTGAGGTGCAGACCTTTTATGAGCAGATGTTCTTGCAGCAAGGCTGCAAAATCACTTTCCTCTCATTCGTAATCGACCACGACGGCGACTTCCTCTCCCCATGAAAAATCCGGGAATTTCTTATATTTGAGGGAAGTCGCTTTGCATAGGAGGGATTATGGAAAAGATGGTCAGATTGGTAGAGGGTGTTGATCCGGGATTGTTTGGACAAAGACATTCCAGCAGGGATTACAGATATGCCAGTTCATGGGGGAAGAACCAGTTTAACAGTTCTTTCCCTGCGTCTCTTGTCGCATATATGGGGTCGAAAGGCGTTGACCCTATACTGATATGCACAGATGCTGACAACAAAGTGATGCACAGGCTGATTCCAGCCAAAAATCTTCTTGGGATCAATCCATTGGACGATGCGGTCTATTATGACTACGAAGCCAATTTCTTCCCTTATGAGCAGTTCTATACTGCGGACAAAAAGGAAAAGATTGACCTTGTGATGATAGATCGGGTTGCTGAACGCCCTTTGTCAGCTTTCGAGGTAAAACTTACCACCTTGCCGGACAACACGACAAAAGACATGGATGATGCCGATTACGGGAGCGAGCTGGTCGTGCGTTCACCGACAATTTTGTTCTTGGCATGCAGCATTTGCTCCCAATACGACAGCGTTGACGGCAGAAACCGTCTGCACCAACTCTTGAACACGATTGGAGAAGAGATAAGGAATTGGAGCGAGATACGCCATGTGACTCCGCATTACAGCAGCATCAAGGAGGCAGTCTTGCGGGTGTCTTCTGACTTGTGTGATAAGCAGATGCCGCTTATTTTGCAGCCCGTGTGGAAGACAAACAAGGCTATGAATGACCTTGCGGAAAACTGTCTTGATGTCTTTGCGTGGACAAATCTTGCAGTGATACAGCTGGCGTTGAGAGAAGATTCCCCGGTGGATGACATATCCAGGAACCAGCGTACAATCATCTGGCTTTACAAGATGCTGTGGGATTATTCTTTGTATGGCAGGTTCAATTATACGGACATAGTAAATGACCTGTCATACAAGTACAAGACGGACAAGGCTTTCGCCGTCAGCGGGGCGTTGACTAATCCGTTGTTGAGGTGCGACGCTCTGACAAAGCCGCGCATCTCAAAACATGAAATAAAAAACATCATACTTGGAGACGGGTGGAAGCTGCTGCGCCCGGAGAGGCGTTTTGACGCTTTCATTGTAAGTCATCCGGAACTTTTCATCTGACTTGAGCATTATGAGAGCGGTAGATTTGTTTTGCGGGTGCGGCGGGTTGAGCCTTGGTTTTCAAGAGGCTGGGATAGATGTGGTTGCCGGTCTCGACAACTGGGCTGACGCTCTTGTGGTATATGGCAACAACTTTGATCATCCTGCCATGAGGGTCGATTTGTCTGATGTGGAGAGGTCTGTCGAAGTAATAAACAGATTTCACCCCGACATGATTGTTGGCGGACCTCCTTGCCAAGATTTCTCGTCTGCTGGCAAACGCAATGAAGACAATGGGCGTGGTGACCTTACAGTCGCCTATGCGGACATCATATATAGGGTGCGTCCGCAATGGTTTGTGATGGAGAATGTCGCGAGAATCCTGAAGACCCGCAAATTGGAAGAGGCTTTGGCCGTATTCAAGAAAGCCGGATACGGATTGACATACACAGTGCTGAATGCCGCACTGTGCGGTGTGCCGCAGAGGAGGAAAAGATTTGTGATGGTGGGCAGGTTGGGCGCGAAGGATGATTTTCTACGGGACGAACTCATCGGCCACCTTGCGCCCCGTGAGCTTACGGTCGCAGAGTATTTTGGGGATCGGCTGCCAATCAAATATTACTACAGGCATCCGAGGAGCTATGTGCGCCGCGGCATCTTCTCTACGGATGAGCCGAGCGCCACAATACGTGGGGTCAACAGGCCTATGCCTAAAGGTTATAAGCTGCACAAGGGCGACCCTGTGGACTCTCTTGACGGGATTCGCCCGTTGACTGCGAGGGAAAGAAGCATGATTCAGACCTTTCCGGAGGACTTCAATTTCAGCGGGACCAAGACCGATGTCGAGCAAATGATAGGGAATGCTGTGCCGGTCGAGCTTGGCCGCTATGTTGCAGATGCCATACTGCGGTATTCCGGAGAATGCAGAGTGCCTATGAGGGCGAGGCGCAAGGAGGCTGCCCGGCAGCTGGAGCTGTCACTTTAGGGCGTCGCTGTTTATAATAAATTTATTACTAATAACCTTGTTAGTAATAGCTATATTATCTATCTTTGTGTCAGAATAACTATTGAAGATTATGGAGAACAAGCCTTTTGTATTCGGTGTGGCAACATCGGGTGACAACTTTGCCGATCGTGAGAAAGAAACGGAACGTCTGTTATTGAATTTCCGGCATGGCGTGAATACGGTGCTGATCTCGCCTCGCCGTTGGGGTAAAACTTCACTGGTGCAAAAAGCGTGTCGTCTGGCACAGTCTGACAAACTGAAAGTTGTCTATCTTGACATTTTCTCCTGTCGCAGCGACAAGGATTTCTATGATGCCTTTGCGTCCGCCGTTCTCAAACAAACCTCCTCAAAAGTGGACGAATGGCTGGAGTATGTCAAATTGTTCCTTTCCCGTATAAGTCCTAAAATTTCGATGGGGCCAGACCCGATGACGGACTTTTCCATATCGTTTGAAATGAATCCCAAAAGTGGCGATATGGATGAAATCCTGCAACTTCCCGAAAAAATAGCGCAGAAGAAAGGTTATAATATCGTCGTTTGCCTCGATGAGTTCCAACAAATCGCCGAGTTCAAGGATTCCAAGATATTACAGAAGCGGCTGCGTTCCGTATGGCAGTTGCAAAAATCGGTGTCTTATTGTCTGTTCGGCAGCAAGAAGCATTTGATGAACGAACTGTTCGAGAAAAAGAGTCTTCCGTTTTACAAGTTCGGCGATGTCATTTATTTGCAGAAGATAGGAGCATCGGACTGGATTGATTACATCTGCGGTCGTTTCAAGGCTACGGGCAAACAGATTTCTAGAGAGCTGGCTGAAAAGATCTGCTTGCGTGTAGACAACCATTCTTCGTATGTACAGCAATTGGCATGGCTGGTGTGGATTCGTACGGAAAAGGTTGCTACGGAGCAAGATTTCGAGGAGGCATATCAGGACATCATCGACCAAAACACCCCGCTGTTCGAGAAGCAAACCGAGAGCCTTACTGCCTACCAGATGAATTTCCTGCGAGCGGTAATAAATGGGGTGCATAGTGAATTTACTACGCAAGAGGTTTTGCAAAAATACCAACTCGGATCGTCAGCCAATGTCAGCATCATAAAAAGGGCTTTGGTGAAGAAAGAACTTATAGAGATAGAGAAGCGGCAGGTCGTCATTCCCGACCCGGTAATGAGCGTGTGGCTGAAATCACTTTAGGGCGTCGCCGCGGTCCATTTCACGGCGGAGGTCCTTGTCCTTGATGGACTGGCGTTTGTCGTACTGCTTCTTGCCTCTGGCGAGGGCGATGAGGAGCTTGGCATAGCCGTTGTCGGCGATGTACAGGCGCACTGCGACGATGGTTATCCCCTTGTCTTTGCTGGCGTTGCGCAGATGCCGCAGCTCCTTTTTGGTCAGCAGCAGCTTGCGGTCGCGCATCTGCTCGTGCTGCCCCCACGACCCCCAGAAATACTGAGCCACATTCATCCCCCTGACATAGAGCTGCCCCTGCAAATCAAAATAGCAGTACGCGTCCTGGAGGGACGCCTTGCCGGCGCGGATGGACTTGATCTCCGTGCCTGTGAGCACAATCCCCGCCGTATAGGTCTCCAGAAACTCGTAGTCAAACGAGGCCCGCTTGTTGTTAACTTGTATTTTGCTCTTTGCCTTTGGCATCGCCGCAGTGATTTGACAGTGGTTTGCAAAAATACATCTTTTCCCGCAAATGCGCTGCCATCACC
>CAZKVW010000038.1:11165-20761 GCA_964556285.1 uncultured Muribaculaceae bacterium | reverse complement strand
TTTTGCTCTCACAAGCCTTGGCGCAGAGAACAACACTGCAAATCTAAGGTTTGCACCTGACCCATTTTGAGCCAGTCCCAAAAAGTAGCCAACTTTTAAACGCCAACCGCCTCCCAGATACCTGGAAGGCGGTTTTGAGTGGAGCATAGGAGATTCGAACTCCTGACCTCTTGCATGCCATGCAAGCGCTCTACCAGCTGAGCTAATGCCCCGTTTGGGTTTGGGAGTGCAAATATACAACTTTTCGGTGAAATGCAATGCCGTTCGAGATTTTTTGTGCATTTTTGCCTTGGAACCCGCCCGCAGGGTGCAACAGCGGCAGCGAACGCTGGCGTCACGCAAGGACACAAAGAGTGCGCCGTCGTGTCGGCCACACGGATGCGTTAAGCCTCGTCTGCCTGTGCTCCGGCCCGGAGGAGGGAGGCTCCATCAGGACATTTATAGAGTCAAAAGGCATGAAAAAAGTAGCAGCACTGGCCTCAGCGGCCGTCCTTGGCGCGGTGACAATCGCTAACGCGCAGGAAATCAAACTTCCCAAGCCCGACACGGGGCTCAAGGTCACACTTATGAAAGCCCTCTCGGACAGGCATTCAGCGAGGGAGTACTCCAGCAGGCAGATTACGGACTCGCAGCTCTCCACAATCTTGTGGGCGGCGTGCGGCGTCAACCGCCCGGAGTCAGGCAAACTGACCGTCCCGTCCGCTATCAACGCCCAGGACGTGCTCGTGTATGTCATCCGCCAGGACGGCGCATACCTGTACAACGCCGCGTCCCACAGCCTCAAGCAAGTGAGTTCCAAGGATCTCCGCGCTGCTGTGGCAGGGCGGCAGGAGTTCGCGGCCTCCGCGCCGGTGTCCCTGCTGATGGTAAGCGACCACAGCAAGTTCGGCAATCTGCAAGGCGACCCCGCCACCCGCATGGGGCTTATCGACAGCGGCTATGTCTCACAGAACATTTGCCTTGTGTGCAGCGCGCTCGGGCTCAACACCGTGCCGAGAATGACCATGGACACGGAGACCCTTCGCCGGGAGCTGCAGCTCGGAGACAGCTATGACCTGACGCTCAACAACCAGATAGGCTATCCTCTGCAATAGCCGTCTGGCTGGCCGTCAGGGCCGGCCTTTATTTGGCGTATTCTTTGTATCTTTGCCGTCCGGAGCTGTATGCCGGGCGGCATTTGCCGTTCCAGCGCTTTGAGCCGGACGGGCACGCGGGCAAGACGTGTCCGCCGGGCTTCAGGGAATCAGATGGATTTCGGGGCAGCTCCTTAACATTTGTCGCCCTATGTGGAGAAAATTTTGCAGATTCCTGCTGACCAAGGTCTTGGGATGGACGATAGACGACGAGGTCGTGCCGGTGGACAAGTGCATCATCCTTGGTGTGCCGCACACGTCCGTGTGGGATTTCGTGATTTCTTACCTGTACTACGAGGGAGTTGGAGGCAACGCCCGCTGCATGGTCAAAAAGGAGATGTTCTTCCCGCCCTTGGGCTGCCTGCTTCGCGCCCTCGGCGCGTTCCCCATCGACAGGACCAGCTCCACCAAGGTGCTGGTGAGCACCATACATGAGATGGAGAGGTCGCGGACATTCCATCTTGCGATTGCCCCGGAGGGCACACGCAAGCCAGTGAGGGTCTGGAAGACCGGATTTCACCTCATAGCCCGCGAGACAGGAGTCCCCGTGTATCTGGGCTATTTCGACTGGGGGACCAAGCATGTCGGTCACGGCAAGGAGTTCTCTCTGACAGATGACGCCCGCGCCGACATGAAGGCCATACAGGCCATATACGCCAGCATGCACCTTACCGGGAAGCATCCCGAACAATACAGAACCAGCTAATGAAGCACGATTTCAAGTCATTAGCCGCCTTGTACGAATACGCGACGACAGTCTACGCCAAAAGGCCGGCGTCGCAGTTTGTCAGCGGGGGGCAGCCCTATACCTATGCCTCCTTTGACGACGCTTGCAGGTCCCTGTCCAGGACGCTCGCCAATTTCGGGGTGAGCACCTACGACAAGGTTGCCATCCTCTCTGAGAACATGCCTAACTGGTCTGTCGCTTTTTTCAGCGCGGCCGCTTTCGGGCGCATTGCCGTCCCCATGCTGCCAGGCCTCACGCCCAATGAGATAGAGAATATCCTCAAGCATTCGGACACCAAGGCACTCTTCGTTTCGTCCCGGCTGCTGTCCAAGGTGCCGGAGCACATGCTCGCCAGGATGTCCATAGTCATTCAGACTGATGACTTGAGCGTTGTCCGCTGCAATGATGCCGACTACACTTGCGACGGCCGCATCTCAAGGCCGCAGGAGGACGACATAGCCGCACTGATATACACGAGCGGCACCACTGGCGCGGCAAAGGGGGTCATGCTCAGCCACCGCAACCTGTGCGCAAATGTCCTGGCCGCATGGAAAGCCCACAAGGTGCGGCGGCGTGACGTGTTCCTGTCCATACTCCCGATGGCGCATGCCTACGAGCTCAGCCTCGGGGTGCTGTATCCTTTCGCTGTGGGAGCCAGGGTGTACTATATTAACAAAGCCCCTACGGCCTCGGTGCTGTTGCCGGTGATGAAGAGGATACGGCCTACGGTGATGCTGTCCGTCCCGCTCATCATGGAAAAGATCTACAAGTCCAGCGTAGTCCCCACTGTCAAGTCCAGCCAGTTCCTGATGTGGCTAAAGGGCTGGGCCCCGGGCCTGCTTGACTGGATGATTGGCAAGAAGCTCAAGAAGTCGTTCGGGGGGAGGATCCATTTCTTCGGCATAGGAGGGGCCAAGCTCGACCCGGTGGTGGAGGATTTCCTCAACAGGGCAAGGTTCCCGTATGCCGTCGGCTACGGGCTCACCGAGACCGCGCCGCTCATCACCAACGCTTGCGTGGGCAAGACCCGCGTCGGGTGCATAGGCGTGCCGGCTTACGGAATGCAGGTGCGCCTTGACAATGTCAACCCGCAGACGGGGGAGGGGGAGATTATCGCAAAAGGCCCTCAAGTGATGCGCGGCTACTACAAGGACTACCGCCGCACGCTCGGCGTCATTACGGACGGATGGTTCCATACCGGCGACCTTGCCTCCGTTGACTCCAAGGGGCGCTACTATATCAAGGGACGCATGGGCAACATGATACTTGGCCCCTCTGGGGAGAATATCTATCCGGAGGAGATAGAGGATGTCATCAACAGTATGGACGGAGTTAATGAGTCCCTTGTCGTTGAGAGAGACGGCAAGCTGGTCGCGCTGGTCAAGTTTGACGACAACATCCTGGACTGGAGTTTCGAGGGGGAGGACAAGTTCATACGTTCGCTGGAGGAGCGGCGCAAGGCCGTCATGGACTATGTCAACTCCCATGTCAACAAAAACTCCAAG
The DNA here is from genome assembly GCA_964556285.1 of uncultured Muribaculaceae bacterium. Taxonomy (GTDB): domain Bacteria; phylum Bacteroidota; class Bacteroidia; order Bacteroidales; family UBA932; genus Cryptobacteroides. The sequence continues at coordinate 17,396 of CAZKVW010000038.1, read as the reverse complement.
ATTGGCGAAGTCAATGTCAAGAAAGACCCTTTCGTCAAGACGGCAACGCTGAAAATCAAGCGTTTCCTCTACAAGGAGAGAAAACAGGACGAGAAATGACGCCAGCAGGAGGGCATCATCACGGCTATGGAGACTGATCCGGGATATTTGGGGCTGATGCACAACAGGATCCGCAGGATACTGCTCGTGTGCAGCAATTATGACAGCTTCGCTCTTGAAGAGGACGGGCATATCGAGGCGCAGATATCGGAGGAATACGCCGACCTCAACCTCAGCCACCCGCCGGCCATTGTAAGGGTCGAGACTACGGCTGAGGCGATGAATCTGGCCCGTCAGGGTGAGGCTTTTGACCTGGTGATCGCCATGTACAGCGTAGGGCAGGCGGACGTGTTTGATTTTTCGAGAGAGTTCAAGGCTCTCGCCCCGTCCACTCCGGTGGTGCTGCTCGGCTCGTTCTCCCGTGAGGTGGCCAGGCGGCTCGAAGACAGCGACACGAGCTCCGTTGACTATGTCTTCTGCTGGAACAACTCCACAGACCTCATCATTGCCATCATCAAGCTGATGGAGGACAAGCTCAACGCAGACCATGACATACTGGAGGCCGGAGTCCGGGCAATCCTGCTTGTGGAGGACTCGGTGAGGTACTATTCGATGTATCTGCCGATGCTATATACGCTTGTGCTCCAGCAGAATATAGCGTCTATCCGTGACGCGCTCAACGAGGAGCAGCAGGTGCTCCGCAAGCGCTCCCGCCCCAAGGTGCTGATGGCCACATGCTATGACGAGGCGATGGAGCTGTACGGACGTTACCGGTCCAACATTCTCGGAGTCATATCGGACATCGGCTTCGTGGTGCACAAGGGGGACAAGCCCTCCGAAGAGAAGGCCGACGCCGGCATAGACCTGTGCAACATCATCCGCCGTGAAAATCCGAGAATGCCGTTCCTGCTGCAGTCTTCCCAAGTGAGCATGCGCTCGGTGGCCGACAGCCTGGGGGTCGGGTTTGTGGAGAAACGCTCCAAGACCCTCACACATGACGTGTCGGACTTTATCGAGAGGGAGTTCGGATTCGGGGACTTTGTCGTGAGCGACCCGGAGAGCGGCGAGGAGGTCTATAGAGCCTCAGACCTGTACGGCTTTGAGAAGATAATGCGCGTCATCTCCCCGGAGCAGTTCAAGCTGCTCGCCTCATCCAACACCATGTCCAAATGGATGTATGCGAGGGGATTATTTGAGATAGGGGATGTTCTCAGCCCCATGCGCATCAACAGCGACGCGGACATAGAGGACCACAGGCGCATCGCGCTCGGACTCGTGCATGACTACCGCATGCGGCAGGCTCTGGGAGTGGTGGCGGCTTTCCACAATGACACATACAACAGCGCGATATGGTTCTCCCGCATAGGGAGCGGGTCGATGGGGGGCAAGGCGAGGGGGCTGACATTCTTGTACCACCTGTTGCAGAAGTACAACCTGTACAGCCGCTGGGAGGGGGTGCAGACCATCATTCCGCGCACGGTGGTGATATCAATGGACTACTTTGACCGCTTCATCATCGATAACGGGCTGCAGTATGTCATCAACTCCGACCTCTCCAATGAGGAGATACTCTCCGAGTTTGTCGCTTCCGCCCTCCCTCCCGATCTCACCGCCTCCCTGCGGGTGCTGATTCACCATCTGCGCAAGCCGCTCGCCGTCAGGTCGTCCTCCAAGCTGGAGGACTCCTACTACCAGCCGTTCGCCGGGGTGTACTCGACATACATGATACCGCATGTGGAGAATGAGGACCAGCAGCTCAGGCTGCTGTCCAAGGCCATCAAGAGCGTGTACGCGTCCGTTTTCTATGCCGAGTCCCGCGCGTACATCACCGCGAGCGGCAACATGGTCTCCGAAGAGAAGATGTCCGTGATAGTGCAGGAGGTCGTGGGGAGCGAGGACGACGGCTGCTATTTCCCGACATTGTCGGGGGTGGCCCGGTCTGTCAATTTCTATCCTGTGGGGCGCGAGCGTCCCGAGGACGGGGTGTGCAAGGTCGCTTTCGGCCTGGGCAAGGCGGTCGTGGACGGCGAGCAGGTGCTGATGTTCTCTCCCAAATATCCCAAGCACGTGCTGCAGACCTCTACGCCGGCTCTTGCGATGACGGAGGGGCAGCAGGTCATGTACGCGCTCAACCTGCAGCCGGAGCGGTTCAAGACTTCAGTGGATGACGGGGTCAACCTTGAGCGGATACGCATCCCTGAATGCGGGCGGTTCCGCAAGTTCGCGCAGGTCTGTTCGACATACGACATGTCAGCCATGAGAATGGTTGACTCGCCTTTTGCCGAGGGCCCCAAGTGCGTGACATTCTCGCACATTCTCAAGTACGGCACTTTCCCGCTCGCCCCGATAGTGGAGGAGCTGCTGCGCATTGCCAAGACAGAGATGCGCTGTGACGTGGAGATTGAGTTCGCGGCCGACCTGGACAGGGGAGATGGCAAGCCCGACCGGTTCACCGTCTTGCAGATCAGGCCAATATCTGCAAGCGCCCGCAATGCCGAGGTCGATTGGGACGCGGTCAGTGAGGAGGGGGCGCTGCTGCGTTCTGGGAGCGCTCTCGGCACTGGCTGGATAGACGGCGTGACGGATATAGTGTATCTGCACCGGGATGCCTTTGACACGCTCAAGACACGGCAGATGGCCTCCGAGATAGCTGCGGTCAATGCGCGGATGAGGGAGGAGGGGCGCAGCTATGTGCTGATAGCCTTCGGGCGGGTCGGCACGAGCATAGACTCCCTTGGAGTGCCGGTCGTATGGTCTGACATATCGGAGGCAAAGGTCATAGTCGAGTGCTGTCTGGAGGATTTCCGGGTGGACCCCAGCCAAGGGACGCATTTCTTCCAGAACTTGACTTCTTTCAGCGTGGGGTATGTCAATGTAAACCAGTATGCCCGCCCGGATACTGACAGCATCGATTTTGACGCGCTGGACGCCATGGAGGCGGTCTTGCAGACGCCTTACATCAGGCAGGTGCGTTTTGCGCGCCCTCTGGGTGTATGCGTGGACGGGCGGGGCAGCCGCGCGGTGATACTTCCGCAATCTCCCATCCTCACAAGTGGTTAGGGGATGTTGCAGCATTCACAAGTTTTTGTGATTGCAGGATGTAGGGCGGGGGAGTAACTTTGCAGACGTAAGATGATGATTTTTGAGCAGCGGGACCGGTATCTGTGACGTCGTGATAACGTCAGATGTCGTCCCGCTGTTTTGTTGTCGCACGTTGGCCGCAGTTGCGGGTGGTGTGACGGAAATATCTGGAGGGCGGCGAAGAATTTTACGCGCCGGGCCGAAGTTTTTGATTATATTTGACGCTTGTATGAGAAAGGGCATCACAGCGGGCATGAAGCTCGCGGATCTTATAGATCTGGATCACAACCTGCTCTCCGTGCTCTCCCGTATGGGGGTAGGTCTTGGGTTCGGCGAACACACCATAGATGAGGCATGCAGGCTGCATGGCGTCAACACCTGGTCGTTCCTCTTGGTCTGTGACATTTATCATTATGGTGACGCTAAGCCGTCTGCAGACCAGATGGCTCTCGCGGATGTGGAGGACATAGTCCGCTACCTGCACAACTCCCATGTCGATTACACTACTACGTCCCTCAAGAATCTGTCCCGCTCCCTGTCCGCGATGATGGACTCCTTTGATGACAAGACGAGGAGCACAATCGGCAGGTTCTTCGGCGAGTACGAGCGGGAGGTCCGGAATCATTTTGAGTACGAGGAGATGACGGTCATCCCTTATGTGGAGTCTGTTCTCGCGGGGTCGCCCGAGGGCGGCTATTCCATGGAGACATTCCGTCAGAACCACAGCAACATAGACGAGAAGCTCGGAGACCTCAAAAACCTCGTTATGAAGTACCTCCCGGACACCGGGGACCAGAGCCTCCGCTACGATGTGCTGCATCAGATATACCATCTCGAAAATGACTTGGCCAAGCACACCTCGGTCGAGGAGAATGTGCTTATCCCCATGGTCAAGAGACTTGAGGACGACATGTCATGATGGACTCGGGACGCAAGAAGATATTGGTGGTGTCCCCATCGCCCTTGATTGCCAAGGGGCTGGAGGCCGTGCTCTCCGAACGCGGCGAGTTTGACGTGGCCCAGGCGCTGCCTGATCTGTCGAGGCTGTCCGGCGCGCTTGCCCGCAGCCAGGACATTGACCTTGTCGTTATAGACCCCATGGCGCTGGATTATGCCGGGCGTGGCAATGTGCGCCAGCTGCTGCCGGAGTGCGGCGGCATAGTCGCCCTGCGCACCGACCTGTCGGACGATGAGCTGTACCGGCAGTTTGACGAGACTCTGGGGCTGTATGACTCTCCAGTCGCCATAGTGCACAAGCTGCGCAAGGCGGTCTCCATGCAGAGGGAGCCGGCCGGATCGGACAGCAGCGAGCTTTCAGCCCGGGAGAAAGAGATCCTGGTCTGCGTGGCAAAAGGCATGCTCAACAAGGAGATAGCCGACAAGCTCAACCTGTCGGTATATACTGTCATCTCGCACCGCAAAAACATCACGCGCAAGACCGGCATCAAGACAGTGGCCGGCCTGACGGTGTACGCGCTGCTCAACAACCTGATAGAGCCCAATCTTGCTGAAAAGTGACTTGTAAATGGATTATATAGTTGGTCTCCTCACCGGTCTGGTGACATTCTTGACAATCGGCGTCTGCCATCCTATTGTAATCAAGTGCGAATATCATTTCGGCAAGGAATGCTGGCCGATCTTTGCGGTCATCGGGGCAGTGTTCTGCGTGCTCAGCGTCCTTGTGGGGCGCTGGGTGGACAATCCGACGACGCACTACCTGCTGTCCACGATATGCGGGGTAGTGGCTTTCTCCTCGTTCTGGTCCATCTTCGAGCTGTTTGAGCAGGAGAAGCGGGTGGCCCGGGGATGGTTCCCGGCCAATCCCAAGCGGCAGGGCGCAAGCCGGTCCCGTCGCAGCAAGTAATCCTGCTATAACAAGTAGAGCGCGGCAAAGCCTGCGCAGAGTGCGAGGACGCAGTTGATGCCCTTTGCCAGCACGAATGAGCGCGGACTCTCCGCCAGCAGCGGCAGACAGGCGTGGCCGTCCTGCGCGATGCAGCTCGACAGCAGCACCGGCAGCGGCAACGCTCCGCTGGCGTACAGGGTGACGAATATCAAGTGCGGCCCGGACTCGGGGATGATGCCGACGAGCGCAGCCAGCGCCACCATCAGGGCAACGTTGCCGCTGATCCACCCGCTGATGTCCACGACATCGGTGAGTATGCCGACAATCAGCAGCACTCCGAATGTCCAGGCGAATGTCCTCGGCAGATGCCTGCATACGATGTGCCGCCACAGCTGGCCGTCCACGAAGCTGTCCGGAGCCTTGACGAGCACATAAAGCATGCCTGTGGACAGGATGGCGAAGAGCAGGTTCATCCAGCCTTCACTCAGCAGCCCGAGTCCTCCATGGTGCGGGTCATCCGCGTCTGCGCCGCAGATTGACGTATAGACGAGGACAGCTATAAACGCCGCGATACCGGCAAACAGCAGCGCTCTCCTCCAGCCGAGGCTCCTGCCCCCGTCTGCTCTGTAGTGCTGATGCCGCTCCGGGGAGGCGTGTCCCTCATCACAGCTCTCATCGAGCCTGGGCAGCAGCCGCTGCGGCATAGCGATGTCGGTCAGCATGCCTGCCGCGAACGCAAGCACGGCAAGGAATGCCATTATGGCCAGGGCCTTGACGGGGAACATCGCCAGCATCACAAATGTCTCGTCTCCGCATGTCGCGATCATCATGGCGACAAGTGCGCCGAAGCTCATGGCCCCGTGGGTGTACAGCGAGACTGCCGCGTAACCTCCCATGCAGCCGGGTATTGCACCAAGCAGGGTGGCGAGCGCGACCTGTCCGGCCCTGTTGCGGGCCAGGCGGCGGAGCATGTCCCCGTGCGAACTGACGTTCAGAGACTCTATCAGCATCATCATCACTATGACCAGCACAGAGATGTATATGGACTTGCCGAGAGATTCTGTGATGATATCCCAAACCATACGAGACGCAAATATAGCGATTTTTGCGGTATCGTTGGGGCCGTCCTGCGCCCTGCGTCATTCTCCGCCGCTCGGCGAAGTTAGGGGCTGGATTTCAGCCGGCGCAGTGCCGCGCTCCTGTCAGCCATCTGACAGGCTCCTGACAGGCTCCTGACAGGCAAGGGCACAGGCGCGTTTTTTGCA
>CAZKVW010000038.1:0-11065 GCA_964556285.1 uncultured Muribaculaceae bacterium | reverse complement strand
CTGACAGGCTCCTGACAGGCTCCTGACAGGCAAGGGCACAGGCGCGTTTTTTGCAGCGCGGTCGTGCGCCCTGTCCCGCCAGATGTCCCGGATTGGAGGACGTGCGATATGCGGAGACGGAGGATAAGAGATGAGAGATATACCTGTACTTCTGCTGACCGGATACCTCGGCAGCGGCAAGACCACTTTGGTCAACAAGATCCTCTCCAATCGGAGAGGGATTAAATTTGCGGTGATAGTCAATGATATAGGAGAGGTCAACATCGATGCTGACCTCATCCAGAAAGGCGGGGTCGTCGGCAAGAAAGACGACAGCCTCGTGGCCTTGCAGAACGGCTGCATCTGCTGCACTCTCAAGATGGATCTCGTGCAGCAGCTGGGTGAGATTACCGCTATGGGACGGTTTGACTACATCGTGATAGAGGCGAGCGGCATTTGCGAGCCGGCCCCGATAGCCCAGACAATCTGCTCCATCCCGAGCATGGGGCCGCAGTATGTCAAGGACGGCTATGTCCATCTGGACTGCATAGTCACTGTGGTGGACGCGCTCCGCATGAGGGATGAGTTCGCCAGCGGAGGGGACCTGCTCAAGCCCGCCCTCGCAGAGGACGACATCGAGAACCTGATTATCCAGCAGGTGGAGTTCTGCAACATCGTCCTGCTCAACAAGGCGTCAGAGGTCTCTGCTGACGAGCTTGGCCGTCTGCGCGCCATAGTGCGCAGCTTGCAGCCCAAGGCGGAGATCATCGAATGTGACTGGTGCGATGTGGATCTCGACAAGCTGCTGCACACCGGGCTTTTCAATTTCGACGAGGTGGCCGGGTCGGCCGCATGGATAAGCGAAGTTGAGGGGCATCACGACGATGATGACGATGACGGGCATGAGGAGCATGAGGGGGGTCATCACCACCATCACCATGACGAGGGAGAGGCCGAGGAGTACGGCATAGGCACCTATGTGTACTATGCCCGCAAACCCTTTGAGCTCAACCGTTTCGACGACTTTGTCGCAAAAAGGTGGCCGGCCGGGATTATACGCGCCAAGGGCATCTGCTGGTTTGAGTCAGAGAGCGACGTGTGCTACCTGTTTGAGCAGGCCGGCAAGCAGGTCTCGCTGCGCAATGCCGGGCAGTGGTTCGCGACAATGCCTCCCCGCGAGCTGCAGGAGCGGCTGGAGGAGGATCCCGCCTTGCGCCAGGACTGGGATCCCTACTACGGGGACCGCATGGAGAAGCTGGTGTTTATAGGCCAGCATCTCGACAAGGCCGCCATCAAGCGCGACCTTGACGCCTGCCTCGGGACATTCTAAGGAGCTGTTTTCAAGACAGCTACTAATAGCCGTACTTGTCGCGGCAGCTCACAAAGAACCAGCCCGTCACCAAGAGAGAAAGGGCCTCGGCCACGACCATCGTGACCCAGATGCCGTCCAGCCCCCAGATCTTGGGCAGGAGCAGCACGCAGGGCACTTGGAAGAGCAGCATCCGGCTGAATGAGATGACAGCGGAGCGCACTCCATCGTTGAGGGCGGTGAAGAACGCCGAGCCGAAGATGTTGAAGTGCGCGAGCAGGAACGAGAACGAGTACAGGGCAAAGGCTCTCCTGGTCATGCTGACGAGCTGCTCGTCGTAGCCGACGAAGATCCTTGCGAGCGGTTCGGCGAGCAGCTCCGCAGAGATTGTCATGCATACAGCCACTACGCTGAGCAACGTCATGCTCTTGCGGCGCAGTCCCTTGAGTTCGCTTCGGTTGCAGGCCCCGTAGTGGAAACTCACTACAGGCGAGACCCCCATGGAGTATCCGAGGAATATGGCGAGGAACACCATATTGACATACATGACGACCCCGTATGCAGATACCCCGTTCTCCCCGGCGAGGCGCAGCAGCTGCAAGTTGTACAGCATGCTGACAAGGGACAGGGACACGTTGCTGACAAGCTCGGACATCCCGTTGAGGCAAGCCTTGAGCACGGGGGCGGCGTAGCCGTCCCTGCCGGTGCGCCACGGCGCGAGGATGTGCAGGCGGCTGCGCTGCTTGCGGTTCATAAAGTACCACAGCGGGAGCAGGCCTCCCACCAGCATGCCGATGTCGGATGCCAAGGCTGCCCCTTCCACTCCCCAACGCAATATCCCCACGAACAGCCAGTCCAGCGCCATGTTGCTGAGCCCGGCTCCGATTGTCACCCACATGCCGAGCTTGGGTCTCTCTGCCGCTATCATGAACGGCTGGAACATCCCCTGCAAGACGAACAGCGGCATGGCAGCGGCTATGACCCTGCCGTAACGGATGCAGTAATCGAGCAGCTGCCCGTCCGCGCCCAAAAGCCGGCCGACAGGGCGCAGGGTGACAAATGATATGACGCCGGCCACAACACCGGCCGCTATGGCGACGTATGTGATGACGGAGAAGTAGCGGTCGGCCTTGGCGCTGTCACCCTCTCCCATGACTTTGGAGACGAGTGCGCAGCCGCCGGTGCCGAACATGAATCCGAGGCATCCCCAAAGCTGCATGTACGGCCATATTATGTTGACAGCCGCGAACGGGGTCTTGCCGACAAAGTTGGAGACGAAGTACCCGTCCACCATGTTGTAGATGGACGTGAAGATCATCATCAGTACAGGGGGCAGCGTGAATCGTATCAGCCTGCCATAGTTGAAGTGGTCTGACAGCTGTATTTTTCCCATAGCTCTCTTTGAAAAAGGCCGCAAATATAGCTATTTTTGTCTCTGCAAGCAAACTGTAGGCGATCCGAATCAGGAAACGCAGCCAGGACATTTGCAGGCATCGTAAATTGCGCAAGTGCTATGACCATAAGAGACATCATCGGGCAGATTGAGCGGCGGGCCCCGCTGCGGTATCAGGACAGCTTTGACAATTCGGGCCTGCAGGTCGGGCTTGACCTCGACAGGGAATGCAGCAGGGCAAGCGTGTGCCTGGATGTTACCGAGGAGGTGGTGGACGAGGCTCTGGAGCGCGGCTGTGAGCTGCTGGTGTCACATCATCCGCTGCTGTTCCATCCGTTGAGGCAGGTGACGCTCTCCACATATCAGGAGAGGTGCGTGGTCAAGGCGCTGCGCGGCGGCCTTACAGTCTACAGCGCGCACACGAGTCTGGACAACGCTCCCGGCGGGGTCAATTTCAAGATTGCAGAACTCATAGGGCTGGAGGATTGCGAATGGCTTGAACCCAAGGAGGGGATGGATGCCGGGAGCGGGCTGGTTGGCTATCTGCCGGCCGAGGAGACTCCCGAGTCCTTGCTCAGGCGGCTCAAAGACATCTTCAAGATGGAAAGGCTGGTACATTCCGATCCTGCGTGCGTTGGGAGGATAAGCAAGGTGGCCCTCTGCGGCGGGGCGGGGGCGTTCCTGCTGCCGCAGGCCAGGGCCAAGGGGGCGCAGTGCTTCATTACCGGGGAGCTGCATTACCATGATTTCTTTGAGCCAGGGCTGCTGCTGGTGGAGATGGGGCATTACCAGAGCGAGCAGTACACCATGGACTTGATCCGGGACATCATCTCGGAGGAGTTCCCGTCCCTGGACATCTCCCTGACCTCCGTCCGCACCAATCCCGAGCGCTACCTCTAGCCCCGCCTCATGTGAGTGAAAGGGACAGACGCCTCCCGTTCTAAACCTCGGGACTACAGATTCAAGACAGACAATCTACGATGGCGAGTGGCGGCGGCAAATCGTGAAAAATGTTATATATTTGCAAAATTTTCGGAACAAAGGGATATTGTTGTGATTGCTGCAAATGTTAGACGTTTCCGCTGACCCCATCATCAGGATTGAGCATGTCTCCAAGTCGTTTGGGGGCAAGAAAGTGCTGGATGACATCAACCTTGATATCCGCAGGGGAGAGTTTGTGACCCTCCTCGGGCCGAGCGGCTGCGGCAAGACGACGCTGTTGAGAATACTGGCCGGCTTCACCGCCCCGGATGAGGGCACGGTGCGCATGAACGGGCACGACCTTGGGGGAGTGCCCCCGCACAAGAGGGCCCTCAACACGGTGTTCCAGCGCTACGCCCTTTTCCCTCATCTGGATGTCTATGACAACGTCTCATTCGGTCTCAAGCTCAGCCATGTGCCCGAGAAGGAGGCTGAAGAGAGAGTCCGCAAGATACTCAAGCTGGTCTCAATGACCGGCTACGAAGACCGGGATGTCAATTCGTTGTCCGGAGGACAGCAGCAGCGCATAGCCATCGCGCGCGCCCTCGTCAACCGCCCGCAGGTGCTCCTGCTCGATGAGCCGCTGTCCGCCCTCGACCTCAAGATGCGCAAGGACATGCAGATAGAGCTCAAGGAGATGCACCAGCAGCTGGGCATCACATTCATATATGTGACGCATGACCAGGAGGAGGCCCTGACCCTGAGCGACACCATTGTGGTGATGAACGAGGGGTGCATACAGCAGATCGGCGCCCCCGCAGACATCTACAACGAGCCTCAGAACTGCTTTGTGGCGGACTTCATTGGGGACAGCAACATCTTTGACGGCGTGATGCTCGCGGACCGCAGGGTACGTTTCCTCGGGCACGACTTCGATTGCGTGGACGAGGGCTTCGGCGAGAATGTCCCTGTGGATGTGGTGATACGGCCCGAAGACGTGCGCGTCTCGGCGGACAGGGGGGCGGCGCAGTTTACTGGCGTGGTCAAGTCATGCACATTCAAGGGCGTGCATTATGAGATGTACCTTGACACCGATTGCGGCTACGAGCTGATGGTGCAGGACTACAACGCCTTTGAGCCGGGGAGTGAGGTAGGGCTGCGCATAAGGCCGCAGGACATCCAGGTCATGCATGTGACCCAGACGTGCAACGTGTTTGAGGGGGAAATGACCTCCCAGGACACCGTCGCGATACTCGGCTCCGAGTTCGAGTGCGCCGGCGTCCCCGGCGTTTCCAAGGGTGACGCGGTGAGGGTGGAGGTGGATTTCGGCAAGGTTGACCTCATGGATTATGAGGAGGAGGGCGGCGCCGCAGGCAACATCGACTTCATAGTCTACAAGGGTGACCACTATCACGTGAGCGTCATCACGCCCGACGGGTACAAGGTCTATGCTGACACCAATGACGTGTGGGACAAGAATGACCTTGTAGGCATCAAGATACTGCCGCAGGACATGCGGATAACAAGGACGGAGGCCGGTCGGTGAGATGAAGAGGTCAAGGTGGGCTCTGCCGTATTTCATTTTCCTGGTTCTGTTCGTTGTCGTCCCCCTGCTGCTTATCGCCGTCTATGCGTTTCAGGACGCTGACGGGCATTTCACCTTGGGCAATCTGGCGGTATTCACCCGCCCCAAGATTATCAACGCCTTTCTCGTCTCTGTCGAGGTCGCCCTTGAGAACACCGCCATCTGCATTCTCATAGGGTATCCCGTCGCGTATATACTTGCGGACAAGTCGCTCAACCGCTCGTCAGTCACGGCTGTGCTCTTCATCCTGCCGATGTGCATCAACGCTCTTATGAGGACCATGGCCACTGCGGAGATATTCAATGTGCTGGGAGTGGGGCTCGGCAAGGGGACGCTGCTGTTCGGCATGGCTTACGACTATCTGCCGTTTATGATATACCCCATATATACTGTGCTGGACAAGATGGACAAGTCGTATGCCGAGGCCGCGCAGGACTTGGGGGCCTCGCCCTTTGCCGTTTTCACAAGGGTCACCCTCCCCCTGTCCATGCCCGGGGTGCTCAGCGGCGTGATGATGGTGTTCATGCCGACCGTGTCCACATTCGCCATCTCCGAGATATTGACCAACAATACGATACAGCTGTTCGGCTCTGTCATACAGGAGCACTTCTACAATCTGATGTGGAACCAGGGTGCAGCCCTGTCCTTGCTGATGCTGGTGATTATCGGCGTGACCATGCTCCTGTCCCCGGATAGCGAGGAAGCAGGCGAGAGGAGGGTGATGATATGACAGGCATGCGCAGAGTGGTCTCCAAGGTCTGGCTTTGGACTGTGCTTGTAGTCCTGTACGCCCCGCTGCTGTTCATCTTTGTGTTCTCTTTTACCGAGGCCAGGTCGCTGGGCAACTGGACAGGCTTCACTTTTGACCTGTACCGCTCCCTCTTTACGGGCGCGACGGCCGGGGCGCGTTCCTTGCTTGACGCCCTGCGCTGCACCCTGCTCATAGCCCTCGTTGCTTCCCTCTGTGCTACCGTGCTGGGGACTTTCGCGGCGATAGGCCTGTACAACATGCACGGGCGCAGCCGCAGGACTCTCCAGTTCCTCAACAACATCCCCCTGGTCAACCCGGACATCATCACGGGCGTGTCGCTCTTCCTGCTCTTTGTGGCCCTGCATGTCAGCAGGGGCTTTGTGACCGTGACATTGTCGCATATAGTGTTCTGCACTCCTTACGTTGTGCTGAACGTGCTCCCCAAGCTCTCCCAGCTCAATCCTAATGTCTACGAGGCGGCTCTTGACCTGGGGGCGACCCCGATGTGCGCGTTGCGCAAGGTGCTCGTCCCGCAGCTGCGCCCAGGCATGGTGTCCGGGTTCCTGCTGTCTTTCGTGATGAGTCTGGATGATTTCGCGGTCACTTATTTCACCGCCGGGAACACCGGCCTGCAGACGCTCTCCACATATATCTACGCCGATGTGCGCAAGGGCGGGCTCACCCTTGAGCTCAAGCCCATGATGTCGCTGATATTCCTGCTGATACTCGTGATACTTGTCATTTACAACATAAGCTCCAGCCGAGCACAGAAACAACACACGCTTCACAATGACTGACCCGATGAAAAAGTTTTTGATGGCAGCCGCCGCGCTCGCCGCGCTGTGGGGGATTCCTGCCCGCACGGCGATGTCCGCCCCCGACAGGGACGCCACGCTCAAAGTCTATAACTGGTCCTCGTATATCGCGGACGGGGTGATTGAGGACTTTGAGCAATGGTACAAAGAACAGACCGGAGAGAGCGTCCATGTGACCTATATGACATTCGACATCAATGAGGCGATGCTCTCCAAGATTGAGAAAGGGCATGAGGACTACGACGTGGTGTGCCCGTCGGACTACATCATAGAACGGATGCTCAACAGCGGGCTGCTGCTGCCCCTTGATTTTGACGCCCTGGCTGCCACAGGCACCCCGGACTACATGAGCGCTAACACCTCGCCTTATATCCGCGAGGTGTTCCGCAGCATCAATCCGGATATCGACGCCACTCTGTACGCCGTCCCGTACATGTGGGGCACGACAGGCATCATATACAACACGGCATATGTGACGCGGGAGGAGGCTTCGACATGGGATGTCATCCGCAATCCCAAATTTGCCGGGCGTATACTCATCAAGGACGCGCCGAGGGATGTATATTGCCCCGTGCTCATATACCTCAAGCGGGATGCGCTCGCCAGCGGGGAGGTGTCTCTGGAGGATCTCATGCATGACTCTTCGGACGAGTCGCTCGCTGCGGTGCAGGACTACCTGATGCAGTGCCGCAAGGGGGTCGCAGGGTTTGAGGCTGATCTCGGCAAGGAGCAGATGACCAAGGGGCGCATCTGCGTCTCGCTCAACTGGAGCGGGGATGCCGTATGGGCAATGGCGGAGGCGGCCTCCGTCGGGGTTGACCTGGACTATGTTGTCCCCAAGGAGGGATCCACGGTGTGGTTTGACGGGTGGGTGATTCCCAAGTATGCCCGCAACACCAAGGCCGCGACCTATTGGATAGATTTCATGAGCCGTCCTGACATAGCCATCAGGAACATGGAAGAGACCGGCTATATAGCCTCGTGCGGCGCTCCCGAGGTACTGGAGTCACAGATTGACGAGTCATTCGGCCCCATCGACTTGAGCTATTTCTTCGGGGATGGAGCCTCGTCAGTACGGGTCAATCCGGTTCTCTATCCGGACAGGGAGGTCATAGAGCGTTGCGCCTTGGAGCACGACTGGGGGGATGACACCGCCAAGCTGCTTGACATGTGGCAGAATGTCAAAGGCAGCCCTGTAAGCGCCTCCACAATCATTGTTGTCGTCATTGTAGCCGTAGCCGCTGTGGCTCTCCTCGTGACAAGGCGGCGGCATGGCGGCAGACAGCCGCGTTCGCGCGCACGTTCAAAATAAACCTTAATACTGCGATATATGTCATTCATCAGCGACAGAGTCCGTCAGGAGGGACTCACATTTGACGATGTGCTGCTCGTGCCGGCTTATTCGGAGGTGCTGCCGAGAGAGGTGAGCCTCAAGAGCCGCTTCAGCCGCCGAATCCGTCTCAACATACCGGTGGTGTCTGCGGCCATGGATACCGTCACCGAATACGAAATGGCCATCGCCATAGCGAGGGAGGGTGGAATAGGCGTGATACACAAGAACATGAGCATCGCCCAGCAGGCCGGGCAGGTGCGCAGGGTCAAGAGGGCCGAAAACGGTCTCATCTATGACCCGGTGACTATATCTCCGGACAAGACCGTGGGCGACGCCTTGCAGATCATGCATGAAAGCCATATCGGGGGCATCCCGGTCATAGAGGGGGACAGGACGCTTGTGGGCATTGTCACCAACAGGGACTTGCGCTTCCAGACAGACATGTCCCGCCCCGTCAGCGAGGTGATGACGAGCAAGGGTCTCATCACCATCAGCGACACTTCGCATGACAACGTCGTCGAAGTGCTTGAGAGGCACCGCATAGAGAAGCTCCCCATAGTGGACAGCGAGGGCAAGCTCGTCGGGCTGGTCACCTACAAGGACATCAGCAAGGAGCGCGACTATCCGGACGCATGCAAGGATGAGCGTGGGAGGTTGCGTGTAGCGGCGGGAGTCGGCATCACAAGCGACCTGATGGACAGGGTGGAAGCCCTCATGGCCGAGGATGTCGATGCCGTGGTGCTGGACTCGGCGCACGGGCATTCGCGCAATGTGTTGAGGCATCTGCAGATGATTAAGACGAAGTGGCCCGAGCTGGATGTGGTTGTCGGCAATGTGGCGACAGCTGAAGCTGCCCGCGCCCTTGTTGAGGCGGGCGCTGACGGGATCAAAGTCGGCATCGGCCCAGGCTCTATCTGCACGACACGCGTGGTGGCCGGAGTGGGTGTGCCGCAGCTCACCGCAATATATGACTGCGCGACTGCTGCCAAGGGGTCTGACGTGCCTGTCATAGCCGACGGAGGACTGCGCTATTCCGGCGACATCGTCAAGGCCCTGGCTGCCGGAGGCGACTGCGTCATGTGCGGCAGCATGTTCGCCGGCACAGAGGAGTCCCCTGGTGAGACCATCATATACAACGGGCGCAAGTTCAAGTCCTACAGGGGGATGGGTTCAATAGACGCGATGAAGGCCGGCTCGGCCGACCGCTATTTCCAGGACAAGGTGGCGGCCCGCAAGCTGGTCCCCGAAGGGGTTGTGGGGCGCGTGCCGTACAAAGGCACGATTTCCGAGACGGTGTTCCAGATTGTGGGAGGCATCCGTTCGGGCATGGGCTATTGCGGAGCGCATAATCTTGATGAGCTCAAGCAGGCCTCTTTTGTGCGTATCACTGCCGCAGGCGTGAGGGAGAACCACCCTCACGACATCACCCTGACTTCCGAGGCCCCCAACTATTCGAGGCACGAGTGAGATGGAGAGGATACTGATACTGGATTTCGGCTCGCAATACACCCAGCTCATCGCCAGACGGGTGCGTGAGATGGATGTGTACTGCGAGATACATCCCTTTGACAAAATGCCGCCCTTGGATGCTGATGTCAGGGGCGTGATACTCTCCGGCAGCCCTTTCTCGGTAAGGGACGCTGACGCCCCGTCGCCGGACCTGTCCTCCATCAAAGGGAAACTGCCCCTGCTGGGCATATGCTACGGGGCGCAATATCTTGCATGGAGCGGAGGAGGTGATGTCGAGCCTGCAGGAAGCCGCGAGTACGGGCGTGCGCGCATCACCGTGCTGGACTCGTCCGACCCGCTTCTCGCCGGGATGAGCAGCTCTTCGCAGGTGTGGATGTCGCACGGCGACACCATCGTCTTGCTCCCGGAGGGATACAGGGTCATAGCCTCGACGGAGGATGTGCGCAACGCCGCGTTCCGCGTCAGCGGGGAGGAGACATGGGGCATACAGTTCCATCCGGAGGTGCACCACAGTGAGGAGGGCGCGACGCTGCTGCGCAATTTCGTGGTCGGCATCTGCGGCTGCTCTTGCAGCTGGACTCCTGACAGCTTTGTGGAGAGTTCGATAGCATCAATCCGAGCCAAAGTGGGAGGCGACAAGGTGGTGCTGGGCCTTTCCGGCGGCGTGGACTCCACGGTGGCCGCTGTGCTGCTGCACAGGGCCATAGGGGACAGGCTGCACTGCATATTCGTGGATTCGGGCCTGCTGCGTAAGGATGAGTTCTCAGAGGTGCTTGAGTCATACAAGGGCATGGGTTTGAATGTCAAAGGTGTGGACGCTTCGGCCAAGTTCTACAAGGATCTTGGGGGCGTGACCGCCCCCGAGGCCAAGCGCAAGATTATCGGGCGCGACTTCGTTGAGGTGTTCAATGCCGAGGCCCAGAGCATACGCGATGTCAAATGGCTCGCCCAAGGCACCATATATCCGGACGTGATAGAGTCCTCCGCGACCAAAGGGGCGTCGCAGACCATCAAGTCGCATCACAATGTGGGCGGTCTGCCGGAGCATATGCGACTCGGATTGGTTGAGCCGCTCAGGCTGCTCTTCAAGGATGAAGTGCGCAGGGTGGGACGCGCCCTTGGCATAGACGCCAAGTTTATCGGGCGGCATCCTTTCCCTGGCCCTGGTCTCGCCATACGCATCATAGGGGAGATCACTCCGGACAAAATAGAAATCCTCCGGAACGCGGACAAGATCTTTATAGACAGCTTGCGCCGGGCGGGGCTCTATGACAAGGTCTGGCAGGCTGGCGTGATCCTGCTGCCCGTGCGCTCTGTCGGCGTGATGGGGGACGAGCGCAGCTATGAGAGCTGCGTGGCCCTCCGGGCCGTGTCGTCCGTGGACGGCATGACGGCTGACTGGGTGCGCTTGCCTTACGAGTTTCTCGCGGACGTGTCTAACGAGATCATCAACAAGGTGCGCGGCATCAACCGCGTAGTCTATGACATCTCATCCAAGCCTCCGGCAAC
>CAZKVW010000037.1:0-20872 GCA_964556285.1 uncultured Muribaculaceae bacterium | reverse complement strand
ATGCCGCGCACACGTGCTACCGCTCCGTCGGCGATCCCGTCGGCAAGGCCTGGGACGCCGGCAAAGCCTTCAAACGTTAAACCGCCAGTTCCTCTATTCCTTTGATGCCGTCCCTGTCGAGAGTTATGCGAAAGCGCTTGTAATCGCAGGTCTGGTCATACTCGTACTTCAGCACGATGTTGAGGTAGTACTCCTTGGGGCACTGCAGGGTCTGGACGCTCCCGTCCCCGGACAAGGTGTCCACGGGAATCATGGGATTGTCCATCTTGTAGAGAAAACTGTTTACCTGCAAGCGGATGATGTCATTGACCCCGCTGTAGTTGTAGGACGCGTTTTCCATCATCTTGTCCCGGTCGATGTGGACTGATTTCCTGTACAGGAGCACTTTCTCGCCCTCGCGCGCGCTTTCGCCCGCAAACAGCCCGCCCGTGTTGCGTATCCGCCGTATCTCTTCCGGGACGTTGGCTCTCGGGATAAAGTCCACAGCCTCCCTCAGCTGGCCGATGCTTCTGTCCTTGATGTTGATCCCGGCCTTGTTGTCGAAATACCTGCCGCTCATCCTATGGGCGAAATAGTAGCGGGTGAGCTCCTTGATGCGGTCTTTCATCATGTAGCTGATGACCAGGGCTACAAACAGAGGCCAGGTGAGATTGCCGAAGCGGCGCTGGAACGCCCACGCCACCACCGTGGCGAAAAGCATGGCCAGCCCGGCGGCCAGGCTGTAGTACGCCTGCTCCACCAGCACTCCGTCGCGTTTCTTGGGGACGCGCAGGTAGAGTTGGCTCTCTACGTATTTCTTGAGCACTCCATGCCGGTACACGTCTGTAGTGGACGAGTATCCGCGCTCATGTCTCAGCTTGTTTATCTTGCCCACGAGACTGCGGATGCCGTCACGCTGCGGCTCAAGTCCCGGCTTTTCGGAGATGTCCTTGAGTATCTTGAGGCTGTGCTGGATGCACACCGCGCAGATGAAATCGCCCGACATGTTGTAGGCATCCAGCCCCTCCTGCCCCACGGACGGGGCAAGGAGAATCTCCTCCAGCTTGACATAAGCGGCGATGATGCTCTCCACTGATTCCACATACCTGTCCGTCAGCTGGGCTTTCTTGTCCTGGGACAGGATATAGTTGCTCTCCTCGCGCAGCGCGCTCTTGACTATGGCGGCAAACATCTTCATCTGATAGACGAACTCCGCCGTGTTGGCGCGGGTGGGGTCGGAAGCCATGGCGCCAGCCGCCTTGCGCACATTGCCGAGGGGCAACGCGGCGCCGCCGACAATGTCACGCAGGAGGAAACTCGGGGTGATGAGCCGGACATTGGACTTCACGTCCCGGTAGAAATCCGACTTGGAGTAGGTGGACGGGGTGATGTCCAGGCTCCCGGGCACAAATATCCACATTCCCACCGTAAAGTCGTTCTTGACGGTCTTGCGGCGAGTCACGAAGCCTACTTTGAACTCTATGGAGTATTTGTCATGGACTTTGGTCTTGATGTCTATCATAGCGGTTTATACAAGCCCTGGGGTTATCCCGGACCACTTGAATACGGTAGCCCCCCAGAGTAGGATTATCAGCCAGGAGATGATCATCATCGTGATGCCGAACTTGAAGGCGTCGGCCTGGCTGTATTGGTTGGTGTTGTACAGCAGCGCGGCGGGCTTGCTGTTGAACGGGAACACGTACACGTGCTCTATGAGCATGGAGACCGGCAGGGCAAGACTCATGGGCATGAATCCGAAACGTGACTCCACCCCGAGAGCAATCGGCACGAACACCATTGTCCTTATGGTCTTGGACTGGAACACTAGCCCGGAGAATATCATCAGGAATGTCAGGATGAGGTACAGCATCCAATACGGGGTGCCGTCGCTGATGCCCATGGAGTTGAATGCCGCATTGACCATGGTGTTGGGCAGGTCCGTGGCGTTGAGCCCGGCTCCCAGCGTGTAGGCTCCGGCCGAGAAGAGCATCAGGTGCCAGGGAATGTCCACATCGTTCCATTTCACGACTCCTATCTTGGGCATGAGGGCAAGGATGGCGCCTATCAGGGCCACAATCGTCTCGTCTATATTGTGGAATGTGCCCTTGGTGACCCACAGGAACAGCACGATGCAGAATATGCACAGTGCCTTAATCTCCTCGAAAGTGATCTTGCCCATGCTGTCCAGCTCCTCCCGGAGCCTCTCCATGCCGCCATCAATCTGGGGATGCTGCTCCTCTTTCTTCATGGGGAAGAACACGTGCATTCCCAGCAAGAGGCCTATTACCAGTATAAGCAGACTCATCGGTCCGCAGGTCTGGAGCCATTGCGAATATCCGAAGTCGCAGCTGCCGAGGAATCCCGCAATCAGCGAGATTGCCAGCAGGTGCGCCCCGGACCCTGTGTAGAATGCGTTGGCCCCTATGTTGACCTGGAACAGGTTCTGGATCACGAGGTTGCGCCCGAAGTTGTTGCGATGTCCGCTGTGCGCTCCGTAGATGGCGCACACCACCATGAATATGGGCAGCATGATGGTCGCCTTGACCGTGGTGGCGGAGATGAACATAGACAGTATCAGGTTGATGACCAGGAAACTCCACAGCACCCCCTTGGCTGTCCTCCCGAACTTGAGCACGAACGCGAGAGCGAGCCTCTTGGCGAAACGTGTCTTGACGAGCATGCTAGCCAGCACGAAACTCAATATGTTGAGCCACATCACCGGATGTCCCAGCTGTGCCAGGGCCTCTTTCTGCGACGTGACTCCGGTCAGCACGATGCCCAATATCACCAGGAGCGAGGTGAGATAGTTGGGTATCGCCTCCGTTATCCACAGGACGAGCGATGCGGCGAATATCGCCAGCATCGCGTAGTTCGCCCTGAAGAAATTCTCCGCCCCTATCTCCCCGAGCCGCTTTGCGGCCTTGGCGGTCAGGGAGTCGGGGTTGAGATTGTCGATAAAGCCGATATGGCAGCCCCAATAGATGACTATGAACACCAGCAGCGCGAGCGGAAGCCCGAGCTTGGCCATCCAGGTCTCAAGCTTGGATTTCTGCATCTGCGGGAGCTTCTCGATCTTGTAGTTGCCGAGATCCAGCGGGTCAAAAGCATTTGTCGGGGATGCCATGTCGATTGTCTTTTAAGAGGATTACTTCCAGTTCTTGTAAGGGTTCTTCATCAGCATGGAGTTGAAGTACTTGTGGTCTCCTGTCACTTCCTCTCCCAGCCATGACGGCTTGTCGAAAGGCTCGTTCTCGTCCTTGAGCTCAATCTCCGCGACTGTCAGGCCGTCATTGTCGCCATAGAACTCGTCCACCTCCCACGTGTGGATGCCGTCGGTGTTCTTGACGAGATAACGTGTCTTGTCTATAACGCCCGGCTCTGCCAGCTCCAGCAGCGACCTGACCTCATCGACAGGAATCTCTTTCTCCCACTCGAAACGGGCGGCCCCGGAGGCGTTGCCTATGCCCTTGACGGTAATGAAGCCCTTGTCGCCTTTGACCCTCACACGCACCGTCCTCTCGGGAACGGAGCTGAGGTAACCTTGGGTGATGCGGGTCTGCTTGAACGCGTCCGCCTTGAAGTCACCCTTGACCAAAAATTTCTTCTCTATTTCCTGTGCCATGACTCAATCTTTATTCGTTTGCCAAATGTTTGTCCGACATTCCGATAACGCGCTTGATGGCCTGGAGGTAGTTGATGTTCTCCACTCCCTCAAGACCGCAGTCGGAGATGGTCTTCTTGATGTCCTCAATCTCGGTGGACTCGGAGTTGATGGTCACGACCTTGGCCCCGTTGATGAGCACGTTGCCGACTTCGCAGATGGTGCCGTTGACCATGTAGCCGAAACGCTGCTTGTGCACACGCACAGCCGCGAGCGCGGGCTCAGCCTTGACCATGGCGATGAACTCGTCGTATGTGTAGCTGTCCTTGGTGAGCTCGGGGCATTCCACCATGAATGCCGGGAAGACCTCCTTGCGCAGCACCTCCGCGCTGATGGGGAACTCGCCTTTCATCAGGGGATTCCACTGCTCAAGCCCGTCCACAGTCTGGACATAAGTCTTGATGTCCATCTTGCCGTTGCGGATCTTGGTGTTGTTGATGTCGTTCTTGGCGGATATGATGTAGATCTCGTCGCTCTGGCGCTCCCAAACCTTCTCCGGCACGGGCACGGAAAGCCTTGCCATGCGCTTGTGCGCCTCTGTAAAATCCTGTCCGAAAGAGCGGAACTCAAAGCGAGGTTTGGAGATCTCGCCAATCTTCATTTCTTCTTTTGCCATGATTATGAGTTGTTGTTTAGTGTGATTATGCGCCAGGAAGCATCTCTATGTCGCCTGTCTTTTCTCCGTTCGCGGCCCCCTTTGTGGGAGCGGCATACGCCCAGTCCCCGGTCCCGTCAGGCACACGCGAGAACGAGTTTGTCTTGTTGTTTGTATAGTCTTTGACATTGTTCCAGCCGGCTCCCTCCTCTCCTCTTGTAAAGGTGTCAAGCACAGACTCGTCCGAGGCGCACAGCTCTATTTTCATGTTCTTCTTGCCCGAGAGGCCGCCTGTGAAGATGTGATTCTCGCTCTGGTACTGGTAGTCGGGATTGCCGTCTTCCACTGGGTCGGCAAGGTCAGAGCTCTCCAGATAGATGTACGACTTGGCGGCGAGCGTCAGCCCGCTGGCTCCTGTCCATGTGACGGTCTTGCCGCCCTCTTTGGCGGAGTCGTACTTGACAAGGGTCATTCCGGCGAGGGAGACTTCTGTGCTGCCCGTATTGTAGAGCTCGATGTACTTCTCGGATGTGCAGATTTCGTTGAGCACGACCCCGGTCACCACCGGCGTGTCCGGCTTTATCTCCGGGAAGTCAGTCTTGAAGTCCTTGTCTGTGCACGAGCATACCGCCAATGCGGCAAACGCGGCGAAAAATGGGAACTTTTTCATAAATATCTCTGTTGTAATATGTTTAACTTTTAGAACGCGACTTGGAAACGGCAGGCTATCATGTGATAGCGGATGCCCTTGGTCCCAGAGATGTATGCGGGGATATTGGTCCTGTTGCCATCGGAGTCATATCCGGTGTAGTACTTGCCCTTGTCCACGCCCTCGTTGCTGCCCTTGCCGTTGGCGTACTTGTCATTCATGTTGTACTGCCAGTTGATGGCGAACTTGACGTTCTTGGTGGGATAGTAGTTGATGCCTGCGGCGACTGCCTGGGCAGAGCCTCCGGCGTAGTACTTGGAGCAGTTGAAATCAGCCTCCTCATAACGGACGCAGAGCTCCACGTCGCCCCAGCTCTTGCCGGGAGTGACGCGGGTGTACTTGGCTCCGGCGGCATCGTAGTTCTGGCGACCGCCGAACAGCAGCCAGCCGCCCTGAACATACCAGCCGTCAGCGGTCTGTGTGCCTTTGACTGTGGATTTGTCCGTGAGGTGCGCACTCCTTGAGATATAGGCAGTCTCCCAGCGCAGGCCTCTCCATGAGCCAGTAGCCTCCACCGTGTAGGCCGTCTCGTGGTCTACATTGGAGATCACATCGGTGTCGAGGAACTTCTTCCTGTTGATGGAGGTGGAGTTGCGGGAGCTGTAGCGTGTGCAGTTGTACCCGTCGGTATTGGAGAGCTTGGGCTCTCTGTATGAGAACGCCCCGCCGATGTGCAGCACGGCGTCATTGCTCTTGAAGAGAGGGCGCAGGACCAGCTTGCCGGTATAGGAAAGCCCCTCGTTGAGGCCGAGGTCTTTGTTGCCGTCCTCCATGTGCGTCATCTCCTCAGCCCCCTTGATTTCGGGGCCGAACACTCCTGCGCTAGCCCACACAAGCGGCAGCGAATACCTCACGTTCAGTCCCAGATGCCTGGACGGGGCGAGGGTCGTCACCATAGGCCTCTCCATAAACTGGAGATAACGGGAGGTGGAATTGCGCTGGAGCGAGAAATTCTCCTTGAAGTTGCCGGCCTTGATTTCCAGGTTGGGAATGCCATTGAATGCCAGGATGGCATCCTTGAGCTCAGGAGTGCCGCTGGTCCAGTCCGTGTCAATCTCCCCGTACCAGTTCTTGTCCAGCTGGGCCTTGACCGCAAAGCGGGAACGCCTGATGTTCATCCCGTTGCCAATCTTTACGAGATCCTTGTCGTTGCCGAAGTACACGGCGGCGTCTCCCTGGACACGGATGTCAAACCAGAGCTTGTAGCCGGTGTCCTTGCTTTGGAATACAAGGATGCCGTCCTGTACCTGCCCGGTGACAGGGGACGATGTGACTCTCTGGCCATACTGGTCGTACTGGTAAGAGCCGTCGTTGTGCTGTGCGAATGACGTGAGCGTGACGCCAAGCGCAGCAAGTGTCATAATGATGTGGTGATTCATAAATAGTGCTTTTTAGCAGTGTTATATGTTTTTTATAAAATCCGTCAGCTTCGTCTTGCGGTCTATGCCCAGTTTCTTTCTGAGGCGATGCCTCTCAATTTCCACGCTCTTGGGAGATATGTTAAGCATCACCGCGATATATTTGGTCGGGAACTCCAGCCTGAGCATTGCGGCGAGCTTCCTCTCCTGCGCGGACAGGGTGGGGTAGCGCGCCTGCAGCCTGATGCTGAAGTCCTTGTGGAGTTCCTCCACACTTTGGTTGAAGTCCGTCCGTTCGTCCGTAAAGTTCATCCGGAGCTGGATCTTGGACTTCATCTGTTGAAGAATGCCGAGTCTGCGGGCCTCATCCGCCGCCCCCTGCGCCTCGCACAGCATATCGTATACCTCCTGCATGAACTGGCTCTGCCCAGTCAGCTTCTCGGCCGTTTCGAGAGCCTCCTTGCGCCGCAGATCCAGCAACCCCACGAGGTTTTCCCTCTCCTGCCTGATAACGCCGAGCTCCAGCTCGTCCATCCGCCTGCGTTCCATGTCGCTTTCCCCAATCATGGCCGCTATGCGCCCCCTGCTGCGGGACAGTTCACGCCTGTATCTGAACATCAGGGCGATGCAGACGAGCGCGGTTGCCAGCAGCACAAAGCACAGCACGACAGCCCAGTCCTCGGGCTCGCGCAGCAGCTCCGCAGTCATGTGCACCGCCAGCGGCACGAGCAGCGTCGCGACAAAGGGCCTGCGCCACGAGCTCGCGTCAAAGGCGCAGCATCCGGCTGCAATCACGGCGACGGGGGAGAGCGCGACGGGCGCGGGAGCTATGGTCAGGGCCGCCGCCAGACACACTATCCCTGGCCTGAAAAACCCGTTCATGTGCCATATCTTCCTGATAATGTACACGCCCGCACCTGCATCCAGGGCAAGGGCAAGATACATCAGCGGCTTCCCCGGCAGGAGACGCGCGTTCCACAGCATGGCCGCGACACACAGCGCGGCGCAGACCTTGTTGCGCAAACGCCTCCGTTCCAGCTGGATCAGCAGATGCCTGTCCCGCTCAAATCCCCTGCGTTCCGCAAGCCTTTTGAATGCGAGGGCAAGCAGTGCGCTGCAAACGCACGCGCCTGTCCACCAGGCGAGGAGCGTCGCGGAGCCTTCGCCCGCAGCCAGCGATGCATATACAAATGAAATGTCAGGCATTTCTCACGGACATTACAGTCAGCTGGTCAGCGACCTTGACAGCCGCTGCCGCCAGATCCTCTATGTGCAGGGCAAAATATCTCAAGTGGAACTTCTCGCTCAACTTGAGATCCTGCATCTCATGGAATACTTTCCGCTTGAGTATCTTGGACTTCCTGTCCGTCTCCTTTTGGTAGAAGAACACCTTGTGCAGGCTGTCCTGCAAGTCCGCCGGATTCCGGAAGTAGAGCCTCGCTGCCGGCATGACGGTGGTGGCCGTCTTGACAGAGAGCTCCAGCAGCACCAGGAAGTCCGACCTCAGGCTTATCGGGATGAACGGCCGCTCTATATCGAACTGGAACATGACATTGTTCAATATATATACGATATGGTACAGCCTCTCGTTGAGCCGGAGTATGTCCCCGCCTATCCCGGAAGGGCCGGAATACCCGTAGATGTCCATGTCTATCTTGTGGCGGAGCCCGTCCGCCTCCGACTCCAGCTTGGAGACTGACTCCAAGGCGTTGGCGAATCTTGCCTCGTCCCCGTACAAGAAGCTCTTGACTCCTTCTTCAAAGACCAGTAAACACTGGTCGCTTATGTCAAAGAACTTGTCAAGATTCGCGATTGTCTCTTTTGTCCTTTTGCGCGTAAACATATCTTGATGTACAAATTTAGATATCATGTTTCTTCCAAAAAAGGAATCCGCCCCCAAACTCACCGGTATGACAAAATGTCAGATGTTAAGTTTATTCTGAAATATAATTAACTGTAAAACAAATATATAAAAAATAACTGTAAAGTTTGTTGCGGGTTATTTTTTTTACAATACAAAGCCGTGTATAGGTCAACGGCGGGCTTTTTTCACTATATTGCGGCCAGAAACAACCACACATCTAACACAATGAACCTATTGTTTTACTCGATTCCTGTGGCCTCGCTCATTGCATTGGGCTTTGCTGCAATGTTTTATCGTCAGATGCGCAGGGCGGACGAGGGTACGCCCACAATGAGGCAGATTGCCCAGTACGTCAGGGAGGGGGCGATGGCATACCTCAAGCAGCAATATAAGATTGTCATCATCGCCTTTGTGGTGCTGGCGGCTTTTTTTGCTGTTCTGGCTTACGGCTTCGGCCTGCAGAACCCGTGGGTGCCGTTCGCGTTCCTGACGGGAGGTTTCTTCTCGGGTCTCGCGGGCTTTATCGGCATGAAGACGGCTACATACGCTTCCGGCAGGACAGCCAACGCCTGCCGCAAGAGCCTCAATGCCGGACTCAAGATAGCGTTCCGCTCGGGAGCTGTCATGGGTCTTACCGTGGTGGGGCTCGGGCTTCTGGACATAAGTATATGGTACTGGGTGCTTGGGGCGTTCTATGACACCACGCAGGCCCAGAGCCTTGTTGTCATCACGACCACGATGCTCACTTTCGGGATGGGCGCTTCGACGCAGGCCCTCTTCGCCCGCGTGGGCGGCGGCATCTACACCAAGGCTGCTGATGTGGGGGCTGACATTGTCGGCAAGGTCGAGTCAGACCTGCCCGAGGACGATCCCCGCAATCCTGCCACCATCGCCGACAACGTCGGGGACAATGTCGGGGATGTGGCCGGCATGGGAGCTGACCTGTACGAGTCCTATTGCGGGTCTATACTCTCCACCATGGCTCTGGGGGCGTCGGCTTTCTTTGTGCAGGGCACTGACTTGCAAGCCAAGGCCATCCTCGCCCCCATGCTCATAGCCGCCGTGGGCGTACTGCTCTCGGTGGCCTGCATATTCACCGTGCGCACCAAGGAGGGAGCCGGCATGAAACAGCTGCTCTCCTCGATGAGTTTCAGCACCAATCTGGCCGCCGTGCTCAGCGCAGTGGCCTCATTTGCCGTGCTGGCCCTGGTGTTCGGCACTGCCGACGGCACTTGGTGGCACCTGTCCCTCTCCGTTGTCAGCGGCCTGCTTGCGGGAGTGCTGATAGGCAAGAGCACCGAATATTACACCTCGCATTCCTACAAGCCGACGAGGAAGCTCGCCGAGTCCGCCAAGACAGGGCCGGCCACCGTCGTCATCAGCGGTGTAGGGCTTGGAATGGTGTCCACCTGCATCCCGGTGGTAACCATCGCTTGCGCCATCATCCTCTCCTACCTGTGCGCGATAGGCTTTGATGTGCAGGGCATGCTCAGCTCCGCCAACCTGTCGCTTGGCCTCTATGGCGTAGCGATAGCTGCGGTGGGCATGCTGTCCACACTGGGCATCACCCTTGCCACCGACGCTTACGGCCCCATCGCCGACAATGCCGGCGGCAATGCCCAGATGAGCAATCTTGAGCCGGAGGTCAGGGAGCGCACGGATGTGCTGGACGCTCTCGGCAATACCACGGCCGCTACCGGCAAGGGCTTCGCGATAGGCTCCGCCGCCCTGACGGCTCTTGCCCTCCTCGCCTCGTATATAGAGGAGATCAAGATAGCCATAGGCCGTGTGGCGGACGCGACCATCAACGGGGTGCAGGCCGCCTCGGCCTCTATCTCCGACGTGCTTGCGCACTTCAATGTCACACTGATGAACCCTGCCGTGCTCGCCGGCATATTCATCGGGGCCATGATGTCATTCCTCTTCTGCGGCCTCACCATGAACGCGGTTGGACGCGCGGCTCAGAAGATGGTGGTGGAAGTCCGCCGCCAGTTCGCCCAGATCAAGGGCATTCTGACCGGAGAGGGCACCCCTGACTACAAGCGCTGCGTGGAGATTTCCACCAAGGCGGCGCAGGTGGAGATGCTCCTCCCGTCCATCATAGCCATTCTCGTCCCCATTGCCACCGGGCTTGTGCTCGGCGTGGCCGGCACGATGGGGCTGCTGATAGGAGGCCTGGGCGCGGGCTTTGTGCTGGCGATATTCATGGCCAACTCCGGCGGCGCGTGGGACAACGCCAAGAAATATGTTGAGGAGGGCAACTTCGGCGGCAAGAACTCTGACGCGCACCACGCCACCGTGGTGGGCGACACGGTGGGCGACCCGTTCAAGGACACTTCCGGCCCGTCACTCAACATCCTGATCAAGCTGATGAGCATGGTCTCCATAGTGATGGCTGGGCTCACCGCCACCGTGCACCTGCTGTAGCTGCATTCAGCCCGCTCCCGGGGGCAAATGCTTTCTGCTTTGCCCCCGGCGCGGCTTTTTGGCTGCCAAACCGCTGCCAACCGCAAAAAAATGTTTTGCGGTTTCGCAGTAATTGGCTACATTTGCAGTCTGTTGCGCCGGGCTGCCTGACAGGGGCGGCGTTTTGTTGGGATGCGGCTCCGGGCAATGATTTTATGGCCGTCAGGCTCTTTAAGAGCTGCCTGTGACTGGCGGACGCCTGCGGCCGGGAACTATATCAGTTTTTATTTATGTACGCAATCGTTGAAATTGCAGGCCAGCAGTTCAAGGTAGAGGCTGGCAATGAGCTTTTCGTTCAGAGGCTTCCGCAGGCCAAGGGCGAGGATGTGGAGTTTGACAAGGTCCTGCTGGTCGGGAATGAGGGGGAGATTAAGGTAGGCGCTCCTTACGTTGAGGGAGCCGTGGTCAAGGCTACTGTCACGGATGACAGTGTGAGGGCTGACAAAGTGCTGGTATTCAAGAAGATTCGCCGCAAGGGCTTCCAGAAGCTCAACGGCCATCGCCAGAAACTCACCAAGATCAAGATCAACGAGATAGCTTAATCACAACAGAGGAGAAAGCATTATGGCACACAAGAAAGGTCAATCAAGTTCCAAGAACGGTCGTGAATCACATAGCAAACGGCTCGGACTGAAGAAGTTCGGCGGTCAGGTCGTCAAGGCGGGCAACATCATCGTCCGCCAGAGAGGCACAGTGCACAACCCCGACAAGAATGTCGGCATGGGCAGGGATCACACGCTCTATGCGCTCATTGACGGCGTGGTCGTCTTCCGAAAGAAAAGGGAAGGGAAATCCTACGTGTCCGTCCTGCCGGCGGACAACTGACAGGCAGGGCTGCTATGCTTACGCTGAAAATGCTCCGCGATGACCCCGAGGCGGTCATCCGGAAGCTTGCAAAAAAACATTTCGACGCCCGTCCGGTCGTCGAAAAGGCGCTTGAGCTGGATGCTCGCCGCCGCGCCTTGCAGACCGAGAGCGACGCCCTCCTCGCCCAGCAGAAGCAGAAAGCCGCGCAGATAGGCGCCCTGATGAAACAGGGGCTCAAGGACAAGGCCGAGTCGGTCAAGGCAGAGGTCGCCGCGCTCAAGGCGCGGTCCTCCGAGCTGCTCTCGCAGCGGGACAAGGCCGAAAAGGAGATGGCCGACCAGCTGGTCCTCATGCCCAATGTCCCCAACGACCTCGTGCCGGATGGGAACGGGGCTGCTGACAACCTTGTAGTCAAGATGGGCGGCCCGGAGGTCAATCTGCCGCAGGACGCGCTCCCGCATTGGGAGCTTGCAAGGAAGTACGACATCATTGACTTTGACCTCGGGGTCAAGATTACCGGCGCCGGTTTCCCTGTGTACAAGGGCAAGGGCGCCAAGCTGCAAAGGGCTCTCATCAACTTTTTCCTCGACTGCAACACAGCCGCCGGGTACAAGGAGGTGGAGCCTCCAGTCCTCGTCAATTCCGCGTCCGGATTTGGCACGGGACAGCTTCCTGACAAGGAGTCCCAGATGTATTATTGCGGCTTGGACGACTTCTATCTCGTGCCCACTGCGGAGGTTCCCGTGACCAACATCTTTAGGGACGTCATTCTGGAGGAGGGGCAGGTGCCACAGAAGCTCACCGCCTATACTCCCTGTTTCAGGCGCGAGGCCGGCTCCTACGGCAAGGACGTGCGCGGACTCAACCGTCTGCACCAGTTTGACAAGGTGGAGATTGTGCGCGTAGAGAAGCCGGAGGACAGCTATGCCGCTCTCGATGAGATGATTGCTCATGTGGAGAGCCTTGTGAACAAGCTCAATCTCAAGTACAGGATACTGCGCTTGTGCGGCGGTGACATGTCGTTCACTTCCGCCATCACATACGACTTTGAGCTGTGGAGCGCGGCGCAGGGGCGCTGGCTGGAGATATCCTCCGTGTCCAACTTCGAGACATACCAGGCCAACCGGCTGCATTTGCGCTACCGTGACTCCGAGGGCAAGATATCCCTCTGCCACACTCTCAACGGCAGTTCTCTGGCTCTTCCGAGGGTGGTGGCCGCCCTGCTGGAGGACAACCAGACTCCGGACGGCATTGTCATCCCTGAGGTGCTCCGCCCTTACACGGGCTTCGATGTGATTGGATAAGGCCCGCACTATACTAGGTATCGATCCCGGAACCAATATACTTGGTTTCGGGATCGTGCGTGTTGACGCCCAGGGCAGCCCGTCTTTTGTGGACATGGGAGTGCTGGACATCAGGCGGGAGCGCGACTCGTATGCCAAGCTCGGGAGGATATTCGACAAGGTGGACACCCTGTGCGAGCTGCATGGAGCGTCCGAGCTTGCCATCGAATCCCCGTTCTACGGCAAGAACGCCCAGGTGATACTCAAGCTCGGCCGGGCGCAGGGGGCGGCCATGGCCGCAGCGATAAGGCACGGCATTCCCGTGCACGAATACGCCCCGCGCAAGGCAAAGATGACAATCTGCGGCAACGGTGCGGCATCCAAGCGGCAGGTCGCCCTCATGGTGGAGCGCAGTCTCGGCATAAACATCACGCCCCAGTGGCTTGACGCCACGGATGCGCTTGCTATCGCGCTGTGCCATTTCTACCAGATGACCTCCCCGCTGGCGGCCCCGGCGACGGGCGGCTCCTCCGCATCGTCGTGGGAGAAATATGTGGCTGCAAATCCGGACAGAGTGCTGCAGAAATAGGTTTATTTTCTCCGTTGGCTGCTAAACTTTCCCCGTCCGGGGTTGTCTAATGACTTGGTTTTTATTGTTGGCTGGAAAATGCATTTTTTGAAGAGAACAATTTCGGCGCTGGCGGGAGCTGCGCTTACAGTTTCCGCGCTGGCGCAGAGCGGGGTCATCACTGCCAGACTCGTAGAGGAGCAGGGCGGCGCCCCTGTCGGATTTGCCACGGTCTCGCTTACGAGGCAGAACTCGGACAAGGCTTACAAATACGCCATGAGCACCGACCAGGGCGAGGTCAAGATTGAGGGAGTCAAGGCAGGGACGTACACTTTCAAGGCGGAGCTGCTTGGATACAAGGCCTACAGCGCAAGTGTCACGGTCAAGGGCAATGTTGACCTCGGGGAGATCAAGATGGCGTTTGACTCCGAGACGCTCAAGGCGGCCGAGGTGTCCGCCGTCGGCAATCCCATCATCATCAAGAAAGACACCGTCGAATACAACGCCTCCGCGTTCAAGACCACCGACAATGACATGCTCGAGGACCTGCTCAAGAAGCTGCCGGGCGTGGAGGTCTCCGAAGACGGAAGCATCACCGTCAACGGGGAGACCATTTCCAAGATCACAATTGACGGCAAGACATTCTTCCTGGATGACCCCCAGCTCGCCAGCAAGAACCTCCCGGCCAAGATTATCAACAAGGTCAAGGTGGTGGAGAAGAAATCCGAGCAGGCCGAGTTTACCGGCATCGATGACGGCCAGGAGGAGACTGTCATTGACCTCAACATCAAGAAGGGCATGATGAACGGCTCATTCGGCAATGTCATGGGCGGGGCCGGCCACGACGTGCCCGCCTCCAGCTCTTCCCTTGACGACTGGCGCTGGCAAGGCGCGGCGTTTGTGGGCAAGTTTACGGACGACACGCAGCTGAGCCTCGTCCTCAATGCCAACAACACCAACAACAGGGGATTCAATGACCTCTCCGGCTCCATGATGAGCGGCATGAGGGGCGGCGGAGGCGGCATGGGCCGCAGGCAGGGAGGATTCTCCCAGAACGGCATTTCCACCTCCTATCTGGCCGGCGCCAACGGCGCGTGGGACCTGTTCGGGGACAAGATGGACTTGGGCGGCAACTATGTCTTCACCGGCACTGAAAAGGATGTCGAGGAGAGGTCCAACAAGACTACCTACATAGGCGATGACTACAATCTCCTGTACAACACCGGAGGGGTGTCCAACACCAACACCTACGGCCACCGCTTCGGGATGCGGCTGGACCACAAGTTCTCCGACAACACGTCCATATTCTTTGAGCCCCAGGTCAATTTCGGGCACGGGGACTACACGGAGATCAGCCGTGACACCACCTATAGCCAGATATCCGGGGCCCGGAGCGAGCTCAACCGCTCGTTCAACCGCAACATCGGCGACAACAAGAATGTGTCCACGTCCGGATTCTTCCTCTTCCGCCAGAGGCTGGGCATTCCCGGGAGGACGTTCACGGCCGCCGTGCGCTACAGTTTCTCCAACAACGACCTTGACGGGTTCAACCAGTCCAACACCTCATACGTCGAGGAGGCGAGGGACTCCAGCGTCAACCAGCGCTTTGAGCAGAATCAGCGCAGCAGCTCGGTCTCCACGAGGCTCACTTACACCGAGCCGCTTGGGCATCATCTCTATGTGGAGGCCAATTACGAGTACGCCTGGAACAAGTCCACCTCCAACAAGGACACCTATGACAGCGGCATCGCGGCTGTAGACCCTCTGTCCCCCGTGTATTCGTATGCCGGGGAGGCCCTCAATTACACCTATTCCAACGAGATTACCAACAAGTACATCAATCAGTCCGTCGGCGCGGACATGATGTACCAGAACGGCGGTCTCCGGGCGCAGGTCGGGTTCGCCTACAAGCCGACCAAGACCGACAACGAGACATTCCGCAACGGAGCTCTCCAGACCTACAGCAGCACTGTGCACAACTGGTCGCCGCAGGCCATGATGTGGTATGACATCAATGACAACGCCAATGTCAACCTCTTCTATTTCGGGAGCAGCAGCCAGCCCACGACCTCGCAGCTGATGCCGGTGCCCGACAATACCGACCCCCTCAACATTTCGTTCGGCAACCCGCAGCTGGAGCCGTATTTCTCGCACAGGCTGAGGGGCGGTTTCAGGTACAACAACAAGAAGACGTTCATGTCGTTCAACGGGCGCTTCGGAGCGACGCTTGTGCAGAGCCCCATCACCAACGCGATCATGTACGGCTCTGACGGCGTGCAGTACAGCATGCCTTACAACGGCCCGGACAACATCAGCGCGGACTTCAACGGCTTCGCCAACATCCCCATCCCCGGCACCAACTTCACGGTGGCCAATATGCTGCGGCTCGGCTATTCCACCACCTCCTCCTATGTCGGGCGCAATATCGACATGGCTCCGTACTACCAGGACGGCGAGATGGACTACGACCAGTGGTTTGCCCTGTATCCCGACAATGACGCGCTGGAGGCTGATTCCGGTCATTTCACCAAGAACTCCACCCGCACTTTCAGCCTCACGGACAGGCTCAGGCTCACCTACAGGCTGGACGACTTGGAGCTGTCCGGCTCCGCCCGCACGCGGATCAACCAGTCATGGTACACCATCTCAGACTCGAACCTGCGGACATTCAACAATTCCGCGCGTTTCTCCGCCAACTGGACATGGGCGCTGACCGGGCTGACATTCAAGTCTGATTTCGACTACAACTGGTACAACGGCTACTCCACCAAGCAGCCGGACGAGTTTGTCCTCAACGCCGAGATACAGAAGCTCCTCCTGCGCAACAAACTGACCCTTGCCGTCAAAGGATATGACATACTCGACCAGGCCAAGAACCTGACTGTAAGCGACACCAATAATGTGCACACCGAGGCGTGGAACAACACGCTCGGGCGTTATATCATAGTGTCCCTGACATACAGGTTCGGCACGTTTGACCGCAGCAAGATGCGCCGCCCGGGCCCCGGCGGACCGCCTCCGGGAAGATAGCGGAATATTTCGTATCTTTGTCCCCCGAGATGACGAAACATTGGATTGTCAAAAATCTTGTCGGCGCCGCAGTCTTTATTGCGGCGTTGCTTGTGGGCGTTCACCTGCTGCTTGGCGCTATCACTGAACATGGCAAGGTGGTGAGTGTGCCTGATTTCTCCAACATGCAGCCATCGGATGCGGCGGCTGCCGCAGCATCCGCAGACCTTGTGACTGTGGTGACAGACTCCGTGTATGTGCCGAGGATGGACAGGGGGGCGGTGTTCAGCCAGATTCCCAAGGCCGGGACGTCTGTCAAGCGCGGGCGCAAGATCAGGCTGACGACCAACGCCGTAGTCCCCAAGCAGGTCACGATGCCCAATGTGGTGGGGATGTCGTTCCGCCAGGCCAAGTCTGAGCTGACCTCGAGAGGGCTGTACCTGGGGCGGCTGATGTATGTCAGCGACATGGCCACTAACAATGTGCTCAAGCAGCTCTATCACGGCTCGGAAATAGCCCCGGGCAGCTCGGTAGTCAGCGGGTCGTCAATAGACCTGATGATAGGGCTCAGCGACTCTGACTTTATGACCATGGTGCCGGATGTGCGCGGCATGAGGTACATGCGGGCCATGGGCGTGGTCAAGGACTATTATCTCAATGTGGGGCGGGTGCGGTTTGACGGGTCTGTCAAGACCTACAGCGACTCTCTCAACGCGATTGTCTATGTGCAGTCCCCCGCAGGATCTGAGAATCCTTGCCGCATGGGCGAGGAGGTGTCGCTCAACCTGTCGCTGGACCCGGCCAAGACTTCTTCTTACACGGATTGACGGTGGAGTTTGCGGAGGACAATATTCTTGTGGATGACCGTCCGCTCGAGGAAGAGGAGCCGGAACTTTTTGAGCATTTCCGCCTTTTTGTGGACGAGGGGCAGGCACCGGAGCGCATAGACAAGTACATGTCCTCGCACATGGAGGACACTTCCCGCCACAGGGTGCAGCTGGCCATCAAGGCCGGATATGTCAAGCTGGGGGAAAAGTTCGCCAAGGCCAACATGATTGTCCGTCCCGGCGACATCATCCGGTTCATGATGCCGTACCGCCGCAGGGGAGTGGAGATTGTCCCGCAGGACATCCCTCTGGACATAGTGTATGAGGATGACAGTCTCATAGTCGTCAACAAGCGGGCCGGCATGGTAGTCCACCCGGGCCACGGGCATTTCGACGGGACTCTCGTCAATGCGCTGGCGTATCATCTCGGCATCCGGGATGTCCGGGAGGACGGGGACGAGCGCATGGGCATGCTCGTGCACCGGATTGACAAGGACACCAGCGGCCTGCTGGTGGTGGCCAAGACCGAGGAGGCCCAGCTGGGGCTGGCGTCGCAGTTCTTCAAGCATTCGATTGAGCGCAGGTACAATGCCATTGTGTGGGGCAACATAGTCGAGGACGAGGGGACGGTTGACGCCCCCATCGCGAGAGACCCTTATGACAGGCTTCGTTTTGGGGTGTGCGATGACCCGGAGCGGGGCAAAAGGGCTGTGACACATTACAAGGTGCTGGAGCGCCTGGGCTTTGTCACACTCGTGGAATGCAAGCTGGAGACCGGCCGGACGCACCAGATACGTGTGCACATGTCGCATATAGGACATCCTCTGTTTGGGGACGAGCGGTATGGCGGCATGCAGATCCGTCAGGGCACGGTCTATGCCAAGTACCAGCAGTTTATCCGCAACTGTTTCGAGATATGCCCCCGCCAGGCCCTGCACGCCAAGACGCTGGGCTTTGAGCATCCGGCCACCAAGGAATGGATGCAGTTCGAGTGCCCTATGCCCAGTGACATGGAGAAGCTGCTCTGGCGCTGGCGGACGTACGTCTCCGCATTCAGCGAATTGCAGAAATAAGCGTTAGCGTCTGGGAATAATGAGGCGGACGATCCACGCGGCCAGCAGCAGGAGGAACGCGAATGTGCAGATGCGCCCGACCGCGTCACCGTGCGTCACGAAGAAAGTCTGCTTGTCGCTCAGGCAGATGCGTCCGCTGACAGTCTCCCTCTTCCACCAATGGCTCTGCTGCAATATTTCTCCGCGCTGGCTGATGATGGCCGATATGCCCGTGTTGGCGCAGCGGGCGATATCCCTGCGCAGCTCTATGGCCCGCAGCGAGCTGTACCTCAAGTGCTGCCAGTAGCCCGGGGTGTCGCCCCACCAGGCGTCGTTGGTGATGACGGTCATGGCCTGCGCCCCGTCGCGCACATAGCCGGTGCAGAACTCCCCGTACACCGATTCGTAGCAGATGGCTGTGCCGATGGGGATGTCGCCGACATGCAGGACCTTGGCCCGTCCGTCCCCGATGTCGCGCCCCATCACGCCTCCGAGCCTGTCATCAATCTTGGACAACAGTTTGGGGTACGGCATGCTCTCCGCGCCCACGACCAGCTTGTTCTTGTGGTATATTTCCGTGCGCCCGTTCGCGTCCAAGGTGAGGGCGGAGTTGCGCGGCTGGACCCAGAGATTGTCGCGGATATGCCTGGCGGTATAGTTAGGGGCGCTTTCGCCGTATATGTAGTCCTTGGCGGAGGCCCCGAAGAGCATTGTCACATTGGGATATCCTTGCAGGAACTCGTGGTATCTGCGCCATGAGGCGCTGCTGGAAATGTAGTTGGTAATGACGTCGTTGGCAAAAGTCTCCGGAGCTATCAGCAGGGCCGTGTCCTCCGGGGGCAGCTCTTGGAGGGACGGGGTGACGAGGGCAAAGAAGATGCTGTCCTGCTTCTCGTGCGTGATGCCGCCGAATTTCTCGTAGGGGTTGAAGTTGGGCTGGCCGATCACGACGTCAAGCGTCCTGGAGCCGTCTTCACGGTAATGACGCCAGATGTGCTCCGAACATAGGATGGGTCCTGCGATGACAAGGAGGCAGGCCGCTATGGCGACAGACCTGCCCGTGCGGGTCATTCTCCAGAAGCTTCCGGTGCAGAGGCTGATAATGATGGCGAACAGGGAGAGATTGGAGAGCCATATCCACAGCGAGCCGCCCAGCGTCCCTGTGTACTCGTACCATTGGGCCATCCGCACAGAGCTGGCAAGGGCGTTGCCGAGAGTGAGCCAAGGCCATGAGATTTCCACATTGAAATAAGCCCTCTCCCATGCTATCCACATCAGCATCAGCATCAGCAGCGACAGGACGTTGCCGAGCCTCTTGCGGCTGGCTCTCGCTATGCAGAAGATGAGCGTCATCTGCGTGGCGTTGGCGGCGATGGCGAATATGCCTCCCGCGAGCGTGGCATTGCACACCCAGAATGTGGTCATGGCGTTCCACGCGACGAACGCCAGCCAGCACCACAGCCAGAACCCCCTGATCCTCTCGCTCTCGGCAATCACGTCAGCCAGCAGCAGCGGCGTCAGCCCGATCAGGGCCATCCAGCCCCAGTGCGGCACGAGGAACGGCACGCTCATCATCACGGCGGACAAGAGCAGCAGGAATATCATCAGGAGTTTGGACTTGCGCATTGTCGGTATCTTGGCTGGCGGTTTGACATTGTGAGACCGGACGCCCCCGGCTCAGAACAGGGTAGGGTGGCTTTCGTCGAGAGCCCTCAGGACGTGCTCCATGGTGGCCTCGCGGATGAGGGTGGACTTGTTGCTGACCTTGAACCTGCGGCAGTACTCCTCGATGGCGGAAATCTCCTGCTCGTTGAAGCAGATGACATGCCTGTGCACACGGCGGAGAGACTCTCTCTGCCGTGCCATGTACTCCGGATCCACTTGGGGGCCTTTTTTCAGCTTTCTGCGGCTCACAAATTCCAAAGTTACTGATAATTTGGCTAAATGCAATAATGCGGCAGCCCGGGGACAGTTGTCAAAATCATCACTATATTTGCCGGGTCATTGCACAAGAGAGACATGAGGACAAAAGCTCTTTTCCCAGGGTCGTTTGACCCGTTCACCGCAGGTCATCTGAACATACTCCGCAGGGCCCTGACGATGTTTGACGAAGTCGTGGTGGCCGTGGGCATCAACCAGGACAAGCGCGGCCTGTTCACCGTAGAACAGCGGCTGGATATCATCCGCGCGACGGTGGGTGACATGCCTGGAGTCAGCGTCACCAATTATGACGGTCTCACCGTGGATGTGTGCCGCCAGCTCGGTATCAGGCACATAGTCAGGGGAGTGCGCAACATGCTGGATTTCGAGACCGAGAGGAGCACGGCTGACGCCAACCGCAGGCTCGCCCCGGAGATAGAGACCATCATCATCCCTACTGCGCAGGAGTTCGCCCATATCAGTTCCAGCGCGGTAAGGGACATACTGCGCCACGGCGGGGACACGTCCATGTTTGTCCCTGACGGGGTCAAGCTGCCGTCCGTGGATGACTGAGGCCGCAAAGATTTGCGCGGCGGCCGCAGTGGCGCTGTGCGCGGCTGCACCTCCGCATGCCGCCGCGCAGGAAGACTTGGCGCGGGTGGCGTATGCCGCAGCGCATGACTCGTCGGGTGAATTGTCTCATCCATCGACTCCATCGGCGGAGGCTGTCCATGCGGCGGGAACGGCCACTGCGGACAGCGCCGCCATTGCCAA
>CAZKVW010000036.1:18738-20931 GCA_964556285.1 uncultured Muribaculaceae bacterium | reverse complement strand
AGGTGAATTGCAGGAGAGAGCCGACACATAGGAGGCCAGCGCATGCAGCCGGAATATGTGCCCGATGCCCATACAGGGCTGGAGCGCGACCCGAGCATGTCGGCCGAATGGAACTTGGTGCGCACCGCAGGTATCACGTCGAACACCCCAAGCCCGGTCTCAGGCAGCATGCATCCCTCCGTCCCGCCCCCCCCCACATACACTGCGGAGCAACAAGAAACACGCTGGAATTAAAATAGTTATAAATACAGTCATTGGGAAGGTCATTCAATGGTCGGAGTGTCGAAGCAGCCGGAGAGGACATCGCGGACAGCTTCGAGGTAGCCGAATCCGTTGACCATGTCCGGGAGGAGGTAACTGCCTTCCACCCATTCGTTCCAGGCGTTGATGGTGAGGATGGGAGGCTGCTCGGGGTGGTTCTTGACAAAGAGCCTGGCTCTCTGTAGAAGAGCGGCGAAGGAGGTGGGCGTGGCATGGAAACGGGTCATGTCATCGGGGCCTTCGGCCGGAAATCTCGGGCTGTCATCCCAAGCCACGGAAACGCAAGGATAGACCGGAATGTTAAGAGAATCAACCCATTGCGACCGTATTACCTCAGCATTGGCCCCATGAGCCAGATAATCGGGGTCGAAACCGCCCATGTTATAGAATGCAAACGCATCAAGTCCCAAGCTGTCTGCCCGTGAGCGAAGCTCCCTTATCTGGTCACCACTGTCGATAAAAAATCCTCCGCCTTCATTTTCCATGATATAAAGTCCCGTGAAACCGGCCTTGACGGTCTCCTCCCTCATGTAGTCGAACACCCGCCGCAGCTCGCTGAGAGAGCCGAAGCTGCGCACCAGGTTCCCCATGCTGAAAATGGCCAGCACCGGTGCCCCGTCTATCTTGAGATAATTGTCCCTCTTGAAATAATTCTCTATAATTCTGGGAGTTATCACCTTGATGTCATTCCAGGTCACGTCAGGATTGAAAAGTCTCTCTTCGTTATCCCCCCCCCACAGGTGGCAGTTCCAATAATTATACTTCACATCATGGTTCGCCCACATGATGTAGAAATGCATCTTCCCGTTGGACGGGGCTTTCAGGAACCCCTCGTCAAGTGCGCTCTCAAGATAAGGCCCGTTATAGCCGTCAGGGTCCTTGTACCAGTACCAATCATACACGAAAGTGTTCACTCCGTACTTCAAGGCAGTGCTTATCCATTTTTCCACCACTGCAGGGTCATCGTCCATCTCATAACCCCAGAGCGGCCTTTTCGGCTGGTAGTGGCCTTCGAAACGGGGATTCCCCTTTTTGATGACTTCCCACTCGCCGATGCCCTCTCTCCATAGCCACTTGCGGGCAAGGGAATCATCGTGACAGGACGGCCAGACGTACGCCGCCACTATAAGACCGTCGGAAGCGTCGGGGGCAGAGCCGCCACATGAACAGAACATGGCCGCCAAGGCTACTGCGATGGCGACTGAAAAACGCTTCATAATTGAAAAGATGTTTTGAAATTATAAAAAGTATTTATTAAGACTGATTTCCAGACAGCTTCTAAAAGTTTCGGTCGCCGAGACACTTTTCCACTTCCTCGTCAGTAAGTGTCAGGCCGGGATGTGAGTTCTTGTATGACTTGAACCAGTCCCTGAACAGCCCGTTGATCCGTTCGTCCCAGACGCTGTCCACCTCACCTGCGGAGAGGATGCCGGCATTCTGCATGTCGGTGGCAAAGTCATCCGCAATCCCCGTAAACTCCGCAGTAATCACAATATGTTCCACCAGATGGGCGGGCACGAACAGCACCGCATTCCATTTGGCCAGCACGACATCCCCAGGGAGGACGGTCACCTTGCCTATGCGCACCGGAATGTTGTATCCGGTCAGCATCGTCTGCCTCATGTACGAGGGATCGTAGCCCTTTGTCCATGCGTTGAAACCCTCAATGGAGCGAAGCCCTTCGATGTCCCTGACATGCCCGTAGGTTATGAGTCCGTTGCCGGTGGCGTTGTAAACGCCGCGTCCCAGATTGGAGCCCACCGCTGTCCCCAGCCATTCCTTGTCATAGGTGTCAGTCACATACACGTCCCCTTTACGGAGATGCGGGATCGCCCATGAGACGGTCCTCTTCTGCTCCCACGCCCGCCCCTCTTGCTTGCCTTTCTCCAGAATCGCCTCCAGATAGTCCGGACGCTCCGGCATAAACTGCGC
>CAZKVW010000036.1:2083-18638 GCA_964556285.1 uncultured Muribaculaceae bacterium | reverse complement strand
TGCCTTTCTCCAGAATCGCCTCCAGATAGTCCGGACGCTCCGGCATAAACTGCGCCGTCACCACTCGACCGCACATGACAGCATCGGCATCATCGTGCACCAGCATCCAGTCACCTTCGTACTGGTTCTGGTATCCCAGCTTGACAAGCTCAGCCCAAGCGTCCTCAAAATGCACCTTGGCAAGCCTGGCAATCATGTCGTCAGAAACTGCCGGACGACCGTCATCCAGCCAAGGCCCCTGCCAACAAGGATTGAGAGCTTTCACGAATTCGGGGGATCCGGCTATGCCCCTGTCCCCTTGCGCACGCAGAGCCGGTGACATCAGCGCCAAGATCACTGCCGCCAGCAAACATCTCACACTTTTCGTTTTCATAATCATCAATAAAAATCCCGCTAAAGCCCATATATCTTACTCAAAGACTCCCATGAATCGGACACCATGAGCGCCGGCGGCTCGGAGAACCTGTCTGGATTGACTCCCCTGTATATCTGCCCGTTCCAAGTGCAGCCCACATAATAAGTCACAGGCTCTCCGCTGCGCACACGCAGGAGCAGCAATTCATCGGTTGACGTGGAGGCGAATCCGGCCAAAGCAGAGGGATCCGCCATTACAGCAGCCACCACCCACACATCCCCCATTGGAGGCAAATTGCTTGTACCTGACACTGACACCCCATCTTGAAGAAGCGGCTTGGCTATGACGGCCAATTTGCCGCCAACGCTGTCCCTATAGACTTCAGGGGCATCAAAAGAGCTTATCCCCATAGCCAGTGTCACATCTTTCCCGGATTCGCTCTCTATTGTATGAGTGACCTTGTAGAACGGGGTGCCGCACACCATCTCTATGCGTTTGGACTCATATATGACATCATCTCCCGCCTTGTACGGCTGGAAATCCAGCCGGAAGTCCGCTCTCTGGGGCCCGTCGGACATGATTCGCCAGTTGCAATATTCCTCTGGAGTCACGAGCGAGTCAGCGACCCATACGCCGCTGCCTCCGATGCCGCGGCTCTTGCCCATCACATAGAAATCACAACCCTCTCCAGCATCCACATGATAGGGCTTCACCCCTTTCAAGGCTTCATCATACCATTTGTCAATAATGGGATAGTCCACACATTTCCCCCAATAATCCACCCCGCTGAGCGACTTGTCAGCCTGTGTGCGGGAGGAATACACCCTAAACGCATTTATGTCGTTCTCCCAAGCGAAGTCCTCCTTGCGTTCAGACACAAAGCGGCAGTACGCCCTAGGCCGGTCCGGGTCGTTGAGCGAGCCTTGTGGGCAAGTCAGATCAACCTCGTCAATGCCGAGCCGCAAGGCGCTTGCCAGCGCCAGCACCACAGGCCCGAAACTGTGGCGTTCATCGTACATCCACTGCCGGCGGGCGTAGGCTTCTTTCTCCCCTTTGTGTCCCGGAACCAGACAGCCGATGCAGGTATGCCCCACACTGCCGTCAGGATCCACATAGCCGAGCAACCCCGCAAGCCCATTCCTGTACGCCCTCATGGCGTTGCGGCGAGGCAGCACACCGGACTGTATGGCCTGTCCTATGCCCGAGAGCATCTGTGCGCTCCCTGAAACCTCTATATAGCTGTCCGGCCATGTCATCTCCTGTCTCCACAGCCCGGTATCAGGATCCTGACAATTGAGAACCGCGCTGTAAAATTGGCGGGCAGCGCGCTCTATGTCCTTACGGTATTTGCCGTTTTTGGGATAGTCACGCAACAGGGCTTCAAAAGCCATTGATCCCCAACCGTTGCCCCTGCTCCAGCAATCGGCTGAAATCTCGTCCCTGTCCAGTCCGTGGATGCCCCTCGCCTGATGGAACAGCCCGCCGCTCGACTTGTCACACAATATCTTGTACATCTCCAAGGTCTCCCACGCGGCGAAGTCCACATACTCCTGATTGCCGGAGAGCAGTCCAGAATACAGCAGATAGGGCGTAGTGACAAACAGCAGGTCTACCCAGAATCCGTCCTTGTCAGCGGCATCCCTGTGGTTCTGGGCTGTCATCAGCCCCTCTGCGGTGCGGCGCTGCTCTCTCCACATCTTGTCAGCGGAGGCAAGAGCTGGAGACTTGAATCTGTCCTGCCCTGCCTTAAGAGCCATCAGCGGCATGGCCTGCCCGCCGACTTCGTAGCAAATCACATTATCGGCGGAGACTTGTATGTCTCTCCTGACAATACGCTCCAGGATGTCATAAAGCGCTGCGGCATCATCGGGATCGCCACCGGCCAGCGCAAGCTCCGCCATGCCAGCATAGAGACATGTTGCAGGATAAGACCCTAAAGGCACTGCTGCGAGCCCTTTGTCCCGGACTGCAACGGCGACATCATGTACGCGCACCGTCTCGGCACGCGCGTATCCTCCGGAGGCGAAGACCAGAGCGGCCAGAAATGCCGCAGCAGCAAAAGTAAAGAGATTGTGTTTCATGCGAAAGTATTAAGACTGTTTCTTCTCATAATGGCAGAGCAGATAGCGGAAACAGAAGTTGGAGCTGCCGCTGATCTTAAGCCAGTGGGGGCCGCCAGAGGAGCCGGTCACCCACAGGGTGTACACCTGCCCTACGGCAAGGTTGCCTGTTATCACATTGGAGGCGAAATCGCTGCTGTCCCTCACCGAACTCAAGCAAGGTGATGAAGGAGCGGAGTTGCTTGCGAGGAAATCCACATTCACAAGGTCGTACCCGTCCACGGCCGGAATCTGTATCCACGACCCGCCTCTTCCAATGACCACATCATCATTTGACGCCCTGTAGTACATCCCATAGGAGGATTCTCCCGATGGCGTGCGGAAACGGAACTCATGCCCTCCATCCGCAGTATAGAAAGCCCTGCCCTCTTCCTCTGTGAACTGCCCTTGGGAGATGCTGCACGGGAATGTCTCGGAGAAAGGGTTGTTGCCGCCTCGGAAATCCAACATAATGTCAAGCCCTTGCACCGAGGCTTCAAGCAGCAGGGCCACGCCTCTCTTAATCTCAACCGGGCCGTCAAACATGTAATATTCGGTGTCAGAGTCAGGCGTGTCAAGGGTAAGCCAAAGTCCCGAAGGCAATGTCATCGGCGGCAGGGCAAACCACAGGGTGGAGTCACTGAAGCTCTGCCCGGCTGACCTGACGGTCACAGTCCTGTCCGACGCGTCAGATGACAACACCGCAGATGGGCATTCGGCCGACATGTCAATACTGACCGCGCCAGCTACCGTCTCCGAGGCGCGGCCCGACAGGACGGCATCCGTAAGAGTCCTTGTTGACCCGAGGCTTACGCGGACATAGCCGCATGCATGCGTAAAAGAGAGTCTTCCCGCATCGGACGACGCGACTAGAAGCTCTGCTGGCAGCCTATCCTTATTCCATGTCTGCACAGACGGGAGAGGTGTGCTCAAAATGCCTGCGGAGGACATCGCCGCGCCGGCATCATAAGGGACAAGAGCCCTGCATATAGAGCCG
This sequence comes from uncultured Muribaculaceae bacterium, assembly GCA_964556285.1. Classification (GTDB taxonomy): domain Bacteria; phylum Bacteroidota; class Bacteroidia; order Bacteroidales; family UBA932; genus Cryptobacteroides. The sequence goes on along the minus strand of CAZKVW010000036.1, from coordinate 15,187 downwards.
TCCAGACGCACCCCGCCGTCCTGACGCACAATCCTGCCGCTGACAGCCCGGTCCTGCCCCTCATACCGCCACAGCTCCGGAGTATCCTCATCCCAGAACACAGCGACCTCATCCCCTGTGTTCCACACGGCATTAAGCCCATCCATCGCGACCTTTGTCCCGACATGGGAGACAGTCACATCCATGCTCGCGACATCAGGCCGCACAATGCCGGTACAGGCAGCAAGCAGGACTCCCACCGCAAAAGACAATGCCGTCAAAAGCCTGTTAATCATAACGCGTTCAAATAAATGCCTCTGGCATGACGGTCTTCCAACTGGCACTGATACAGCGACAGAGGGTCGGAGTACGCCTCTTGCGTGAGCTCAGGCCACCAAGAGAATGTCTCCGCACCATAGCTGTCCGGCAGGAAGACATGCTGTGTCCCGCTTTGGTCATAGCCGACCAGCGGATACCATTGCCCGTCCGGGCGCAGCTCATACCCGAGCACGTCCCTGTACCAGTCAGTGACAGGGTTGCCGTAGTAATCCTGGCTCAAGCTCTCGTCAAATCCTCTGGCTTTCTCCCCTACAGCGCCGATGGCGTAATTGCGGCCCGAACTGCGGCTGCTGCGGAAGTCCAAGGCCGGAGTGTTCTCCTTGGCCCATGGAGAGAAACACACTACCGAACGGGCCTCGGGATTCCAGAAGACATCGTTGGCAGATGTCCATCCATGCCCGTTGCCGCTGTTCCCCCTGTCCTGGGCTGCAACCTGTCCCCTCGCAGAGCTTGAGCCTGCGACGGAGGTCACTTTAATCCTGTCATACAGAGTGCCAGTCCCCCAGCACATATGAGTGCCTATGGCATCATACACATTGGAAGCCGTGCACGATGTGAATGTGTTTGGCCCCGGGTTGTAAGTGCTGTTGACCACAAAACAATGCCTGTCTTCATTGCAGCTGCAGTTGCGGATGAGGCTCAATTCTCCCCCTCCTATGAAGAAAGCATAGCGCCTCGCCCCGCTGATTACGGATATGGGCATGTCACTGAAGCAATCCTCGACCGTTGTCCTCAAGGCGAAAGTCCCTATCGAGACCAGAGACATGCCGAGATATCGGCTGTCAACCCTGCGCACCCAGCAGTCCTTGGCGCTGTACACCCTCACCCCGTTCCACGCATGATCCTCATCATAATATCCGTAAGAGCTCTTCCCTTTGGACGGGTCGTAGGCGGACTCTATTGTCAGGTCCTCAACTCCGGATCCGGAAATCCTGTCCGTCGAGCACTTGTACACCAGACCCCCTCCATAATTGGCGTCCAGAGCCTGCACGACGGGCGCGTCAAGGTACAGCCTGTTCCCGTCAATCGAGACAATAGTGCGTGTCCAGCGCATGGTCGATGTCCAGGTGTTCCACTGCTTGGTGACAGATGCCCCGGTGCGTCCGTTGTCCGCAATCTTGTCCATGCCGATGTCACTGATCCATGCCGCCGACACAGGCCGCTGTATGACCACCTCCTCCCCTGGCGAGAATATGGACGGGTTGCGCACATCCAAGTACAGCCGTCCAACGGGCACATAATCCTCCGCCACCGGTGTACACTCATAAAATATGCGCGATGCAGCGAGCGGCAGCAACTGCCTGATAAAATACGACCCGAAGCTGGACGCGCCCTCCGGGCCTGCCGCTATCGTCGTGGATATCCGGCACCAGCGTCCGGACACATTCTTGTATGTGTCCGTCTCTTCCCCCTGAAACGGCCGGGACTTCCCGAGGGCGAACACGCAGCGCTGATCAGTGCCGTCAGCAATGATGACGGTGCCGCTTGTGCTCTGCCCGCGCACAACCGTATTGTCATAGTCGATGAAGAGAATACGGCTGACGTGATAGTATCCGTCCTCTATGTACACGGCGCCTCCTCCATTTCCCCCAACCAGGTCTATAACCGACTGTATATAAGCTGTAGTGTCAGCGCAAATCCCTGACTGCAGAGCCGCAGCGACAGAGGACGGCGAGATGACGGCAGCCACTGGCAAGTCCGGGATCGGCACATCGGAATACTTATACCCGACCCGGCTGAAGTCGGGAATGCGGTCTACAGTGTCCCCGGGGAACGGAGCATGAAAAATACCGTTCTCCCCTGCAAGCGGCTCCATCCCTCCCTCTCCCTCATCGTCAGTGCCATCATCGAATGCCTCTCCCTGCGCCTCTGGATTAAACTCGTCCTTGCCTCCGCAAGACAGGGTCAGAAGAGCAGCCAGACATAGGGTGACAGACAGCTTAAGCCTACAGCACATACTCTTTGCCTCCGACATGCACCTTGCCATCCTCGGAAACGCTAATCTTAGGAACTCTCTCCCCCGCCCTGACCGGATACAATACAGCTGTCACAACGAACCTGTTCCCGTCCGCGCTCCAGTCAAGCTCGATTGCGCTCCCCGGCTTGCCCTGATTGGGGCCGTCAGGGTCATAGTCACGCCTGACTGGGCCGTGCATATAGCCGTTTCTCTTCTTGAGGGTCAGCTTGGACTCGGATCCCAATACGATGTGCAGGTCCGCCGCCCCGCGCTCGACCTTGATCTTGTCCCCTTTGCCGAACACATATGTCTTGTCATCCCTGTTGTACAGGTGGAGCCTGTAATCATAGTGATGCTGCTCGCCGTCAGAGGGAGCCATGACATCCTTTATGATGAAAAAACCTCCCTCCGGCACATAGCGGACTGTGCGTGTCGCCTCTTTCATCTCTATATGATAGGCTTCGGACGCGTCGCTGCATATCAGATACCCTCCGTCAGAGAGCGTCTCTTGGCGAGTCACGTCGGCATGTGATTTCCCCTTGCACCAGTAAGAGCGGTCATCCCATTTGCCCTCCTGGTAATACGGGCCGAATGGGGATTTCTGGTTCATTCCGTCTATGGTGACGGTGTTGGCCGCCCTGGTTGTAAGATCATACTCATAATGCAGACGCGAACGGTATGAAGCGGAGCCGCATGGCACTATAATCATCTCTCCGAATGCCGCCAGAGCGACAGACTGGAGTTCGGCATGCTGGTGTGAATGGCCTACAATAGCGGCATGGTCTCCAGTCTTCATAGCAAACACTACCGATCCGTCATCCCACCCGTCGCGTATATAGTTGTCACCATTTTCAAAGCATTTCATCAGCGGCAGCCTTGCCTGCGCCGGGTCCTCCGGCAGGACGACAGGCGATCCCATCTTCCAGTGCAGCAACATCGACTCCATGCTTTCACGGCAGCCGTATTTTTGCCTGAACCACGCAGCCACTCCATCTTTGTACACAGTACGCGCAAACGCACTGGTGTTATCGGGACCCTTGACATCCCTTGATCCATACAGGTTGTCACCGAACGAGATGCGCTCCACCCCAACGGATCCGTTCTTCTCGGTGTCAAAGATGAACCCGTAGAGCCGCCATCTTAGCGACCCGCGCAAGTTGCTGTGTCCAAAAAACTCCCTGACCTGGTCTGGGGTCATCGCCAGCGACGCGTTGACAAGATTGCCCACGGGATAGGTAAAATAGCTTGGCCCCTCTCCATAGCTCCCGTCCTCATAGAAGCTGTTGTCAAGGTAGAACTTGATGCCGTCACATCCAGTGCTGTCCGCCTTTGCATCCCCAAAATACTTGGCAGCCCACAGCACGCCAGCGGAAATGACGGGAGTCCAGTTGTTGCTTGAACGCTTGGTTTCAAGCCAGTTTATGGCTGTCTGCAAACCAAATTCCCTCCATGTGCGCTCTATCGCAGCAAGTTCATCCGGGGTCATTTCAGGCCTCACGGCAGCTACCGCAATCGCGAGGGATTGATTGAGACCTGCGGTCTCCAGCGTCCCAAGCGGCAGTTTGGGGTTGAGCCCGCGCAGCTCCGCATGCACCCAGAAATCAATCGGCATGTCCGCTATCTTGGCAAGATGCGCCCTGATAAAGTCTCCCACAATCTTGTTGCCAGTAAAAATGTACACTATTCCAAGCTCCTTGACTCGCTGCACATTCTGGACATAGCGGTCAGACCATGTCGTGCCAGCCGCAATATTCCATGACGAGACCCACTGCGCAGCATTCTTTGTTTTGAGATCCCACTCCCTCTTGCCCGAGGGGTCGTTGCGGTAGAACTCCAGCAGCTTGTGCAGGGACTCGTTGGAGGCTATAACGATACCGTCAGGATACTTGTCCAGATTGGACTCATTGAGAGTCAGATCCTCTTTGGCAACCTTGACAGAATACCCAGGGGCAGGCACGCTGTTGTCCGTGTAATGCGGAAATCTGTCAGAAGACGCATACTGCGCCTGAGCCGCTGTGCACAGCAGCGTCAGCAAACAAACGAAAGGGAGTGTCTTTTTCATGCGAAATGTCATAGTCATGTCATTAGATTGAATCACCACCAGCAGTAATCATTCTGGTCTGCGCTGGTGAGTGCCGGATTGTATGCTATTTCCTCCAGGGGGAATTGGCAAAGCAGGCTCTTGCGCAAGTCGGAGGGCTCACTCGGGAACTGGAATATGTTGACTGTGTCGCGGCTGTAAAGCTTGTACACAAGAAAACGGTTGGACGGCCTGCGAAGCTCCTCGTTGAGAGGGCCGACCACCTGCTCGGAGAACCATGCCGCACCGCGCCCATGGGTCTCAAAGAACTCATGCCCCTCACCGCACAGCTCAAAAAGCTTGTCCCACACGATGGCATTCACAAGCTGGTCACCGCTCATCGCCCCGCGAGTCCATTTGGGCTGGGCTGCCTCTGTCCCCGTCGGACTGGATTTCCGCGCCCTGGCATGGACGACCTCGACAAGGTCATACGCCTCATCCTCATTCCCCAGCCGCACAGCAGCCTCGGCGGCTATGTAATACAACTCTGCCAGACGCATGTAATAGAAGTCCGCGACTCCATTATCCTGTCCGTTGAACGTTGGGGAATTGTATTTGCGGAAATAAGGGTACATCTGGATCTGGACGTTGGTGTCGTTAAACCTGACATACTGTCCGTTGCTGCTCTTCCTGCCAATTATTGAGTTGATTTCGGGATATATGTACTGTGTGCCGCCGTCATTGCATCTCTTGTAGGAGTTGTAGAACATCGATATCGCGAACCTCGGGTCGGAAGATCCGGTGTAGATGGTCTCGTCTATGTTGATGGCGTCTCCGCCGATGGTCTGATGTACACTGATGTTGCGTGTGCCCCCAGGATACACGGCCGCCCATTTCTGGAAGAAGAAGCGTGTCGGCCGCCAGTTGCCGAAGCGGTTGTGATAGCTGCCTTGCTGCACGGACGCGCCCTCGGGATAGCGCGGCAGTGAACGCTTGGCGAGCAGGAACGAGGCTGCCCCATTGCTCTGCACGACAAATATGCGCTCCGGAGAATCCCAGGCGCCATGGCCATCCTCCGAGACAAAAGAGCCGTCCCATTGGAACAAATCCGAATACTTGGCGGCAAGAGCATAGGGGCCGTTATCTATGACATCCTTGGCGGTGTCATACGCCAGTCTCCAGGCTGCTGACTCATCCGCGCCTATCCCGTCAAAGTCAAAATACGGTGTGCGCCCCTCCTTGGATGCGTCATAGAAGTTGTCATTCTCGGGCACATGCAGTATCAACGCGATCTGCAGATACACGGAAGACAGCATGGCCTTGGCCGCCCACTTGTCGGGCCGGCCCTGGGAGCCGCTCACCTCCCGTACCCGATTGCTGTCGCGCATGCCCTCCCACGCGTCCTTGAAGTCGGACACAATCTGGGCATAGACCTCGCAGTAGTTAGTCCTGGAATGCCCGAGCTCATCCGATGTCACCCTCTGGAGTATCAGGGGGACATCCCCGTACAGCCTGACAAGACTGAAATAGAACACCGCACGGTAGAACTTCGCCTCCGCCGCAATCTCCCGCTTGTACGCCTCGCTCACAGGGGAGCTTTCCAGTCCCTCAAGCAGGACATTGCAGCGGTTGATGCCGGTGTAATGGCCGGTGTACATGCTGGTGTTGATGGTCATGGATGACTCTGTGAGCTTGAGCAGGCACTGCCAGCGGACATCCGTCAAGGCGGCCACACGCGCAAAATGGATGAGCCCGGATGAGCTCTGGAGATTCTCGCCCATGTTGCCCACCTGCATTTCTCCGTTGTGGAATGCGGCTATGATGCCGCGCACATGAGACTCCAAGTCACTCTCGCTCTCGTAGGCGTTGCTGCTCATCATGGATGTTTCCGGCCGCTCGGTCAGGAATCCGCTGCATGAGGATAGCGCCGTCAGGCAGCAGGAGGCCAGGATGACAAATATCTTCTTGTGTTTCATCACTTGTCGTGTGTCAAAAAATAAATTTGAGGTCAAGGCTCACTGTGCGGGCAGAGGGGTATGACCCCATGTCGATGCCGATGCGGTTGATGTCAGAGCCGAAGCTGTTTACATCAGGATCCCATCCCTTGTAGCCGGTAAGCACCCACAGGTTGGCTCCCGTGAATCCCACGTCCACGCTCTTGACAAGGCTGTCCTTGCCGAACGGAATCCGGTATGACACAGCCACAGAGGAAAGCCGCAGGTAGGAGCCGTCTTCGACAAAGAGGTCGGAATAACGGTCTGTTGAAGTATAGCCCAGCCGGGGCAGGGTTCCGCCAGGGTTTTCGGGACTCCAAGCGTTGTAGAACGCCTCCTTGCGAATGTTTCGTGAATAGGAGAACGCTGTGCTGTAGTCATTCCAGCTGTTGAGGTTGTACACATCAGCCCCGACGGATCCTGTCAGCTGTATTGAGGCAGTCAGCCGCTTCCATACCAGCTTGGTGGACAGTCCGAATGTGAAGTCAGGGTTGGGATCGCCAATGATGGTGCGATCGTCATCGTCTATATAGCCGTTGCCGTTGATGTCCCGGTATTTGGCATCTCCCGCCACTATCGTCCCGCTCTCGCCTATGGGGACTCCGTCCCCGTCATACTGCGCTACCCCGTCATAGACAAAGCCATAGAACACCCCCAAAGGCTGTCCCTCGATAAAATAGTTGAGGATGCCGGCCGAACTGGATGTGGCCCTCAGGTATCCGCCATAGAAATAGTTGCATGTCTGCGGCTTGTCGGGCGTGATGTAGAGAGTGCCCGTGTTCTGGAACTCACCGATTGATGTGATTTCACCCCGGTTGAAGGAGATGTTGCCCCCTACTGTCCATTCGATGTCCCTGGATCTCCAAGGCACAGCCTCAAGGCTAAACTCAAATCCCCTGTTCAACACGGATCCGGAGTTTACAGCCATAGTCGTAAAACCTGAAGACTTCGAAATGTTGATGTTCTGGAGGAGATCCTTGGTCTTCTTGCGGTACAGGTCTGCCGTTATGGTCAGACGCCCTCTCCACAGCCCTATGTCCAGGCCGGCATTCCACTGCTCTGTAGTCTCCCACCTCAAATCCCGGTTAGCGAGCACATTGGGATACAGGCCTACTTGGTACGAGGAGCCGTTGTCCGGGCTGTGGTCAGGAATATTGACAGTCGAGTATGTCTCCAATGTCTTGTACGCGGCTATGGACTGGTTGCCTACCTGTCCCCATCCGAGACGCAATTTGGCCATAGAGACGGTCTGCAGGTTGTCTCTCACCCATGGTTCCTCGCTCAACCGCCACGCTGCGGCAAAAGAGGGGAAAGTCGCCCATTTGTTGCGCCCTTGGAACTTGCTTGACCCGTCCAGCCGCCATGTCGCGGTGACCGTGTACCTGTCGCTCCAGTTGTATATCCCCCTGGCGTAGAATGACTGGAGCGAAGTCTCGTACCGGTTGTAATAGGGGGATGTATAGGGAGAGACCGCGTTGTTGATGCTCTCCACCTGATCCCTGTCCTGCCATATCTGCCACCCCTCCACCCTGTTGGTCACTTTCAACGTGCTGGATGTCGCTGTGCCAAGAGTGCCCGTAACGCTATGCTTGCCAAATTTTTTCTTGGCGGTCAGCGTGTTGTCCCAGTTCCAATATAGCTGGCTGTAATGGAGGCTTGACGCCGTTGAGCCGTTGTCACGGCTGATAGACCTGCCTTTGAACTGGTCTTGGCCGAAACTGCGAAAGTCCGCCCCTATTCTCGAATTGAAGCTCAACCACTGAAGCGCTGTCCAGTCTGCATAAAGGCTGGGAGTCACGCGATATTCTTTCCTGTCGGCTGAATAATCCTTGACCCACCGTGATGGAGAAGACACCGTCTGGTCAGTAGCCTCATAGTCAATGTCATCCTCCTCCTCAAGCGCCTGCAGGCTGATATAGGGGCGGTATATCAGCATGCTCCTCACCATGCTCGCGGCAGATGAGGCCCTGTTGGCGTTGGGGCCGGCCACCAAGGAATTGTTGGAATACGCAAAGCTTGTCTTTGTGCCAACTTTGAGCCGGCCTCCAAACAAGGTGTTCTGCAAGTTGAGCCGCGCGGTAAACTGCTCCATCGAAGAGTTGCGTATGATGCCGTTCTTGTCGTTGTAACTCAAGGAGAAGAAATAGGGCATGCCCCTTGGCGCCCCGCTGACGGAGAAGTAGTAGCGTTGGCTCACCGCCGTGCGCATCATATAGTCCTGCCAGTCTATCGGCTTGACTGTCAAGCCCTCACGATTGTCTGGGTCGCTATACATGTATGACAGGTCGTAACCGCTTGCCAGGGCATACTGGCAAAACTCATCAAAGGAGAGCATCGGTATCTTGTGGTAGCGTTTGGACACGTCCACGCCTGTGTGGAAGCGGATGACAGGCCTCTCCCTGTTGGATGTCTTCGTTGTTATGAGCACCACACCATTGGCTCCGAGAGACCCGTAGATGGCGGTGGCCGATGCGTCTTTGAGTATCTCTATGCTCGCGATATCCTGGGGGTTTATTCCGATGAGTCCGTTGGTCTCGTCAGTGGAAGTGTCCAGCCCGGCATGAGCCTGCACCGTCTCTGCCGTTGACCCTCCGTTGATGATGATGCCGTCCACCACATAGAGCGGGTCGGAAGCGCCGCTTGTGAATGAGCTCACTCCACGGATTCTAACCGACACGCCGGCTCCGGGAGAAGCGCTGGTATTGGTCACTTGCACACCTGCCACATGGCCTTGGAGCAGGTCAGCTATGGAATTGCTGTGGGCGGCATTGTCCTCATCCACTTTGACCGAAGAGACAGAGCCTGTTAGGTCAGAACGCCGCATGGCGCCATATCCCACCGCTACAGCCTCATCCAGCACTGTGCTGTCGTCTTCAAGAGTGATTTCCAATTTGGGGCCGGTTATCTGGACTGTCCGGTCCTTGTATCCGAGGCTGCTCACCACAAGCGTCTTCTCCCCCTCCGGCACAGTCAAGGAGAATGTGCCGTCCTCTCCGGTCACAGTCCCCGTCAGCGGAGAGCTGCCAAGTACGATGCCAGCGCCGGGGACAGGCTCTCCTTTGGCGTCCTTGACCGTTCCGGTCAGCGTCACTTGCGCGAGGGCTTGCCAGGCAACCGTCATTATCAGGAGTATCGTCGCTATCAAATGTTTTTTCATGGCCGTAAAGATTAGAATTTGAGGGAGACGCCAGCGACAACACCTTTCTGCAGCCAAGGCAGCTTTGTGTCAGATGAGGAGCACAGGTTGCACCCGGACAGGTTGGCGCGCAGTCCGTGCACCAGCGGCATCCCCTTGGTCGGGGCATCCCACGAGAGGGTGATGCGGGAGAGCCTTACATAGTCCAGGCTTCCGCTCCCTTCGGCGCCATCCGCCTGCACATCAAGAGTGAGGCTTCCAAGCGACAGCGAGCTGCCGGCCCCCCAGAGGCTGGAGGGGACAGAAGCCGCCGCAGATGCCGCTTCAAGAGCGTCAAGCGACGCAGCGGTGACTTCATAGTCGTTATAAGAGTACCTTGCGTCCAAATGCCACGACATGGAGGCAGACTTGATGATTTCAGCGGAAAAATCTGTCTCAATACCTCTGTTCGCGATAGTGGCATCCGCCCCTCTCCACGCTATCCTGCCATCGGCAGAATGCCAGAAATCGCCCGGCCGGTCTCCAAAAGCGCACACAGAGTACCTGTCCGCCGTTGTCTTGTCATAGGCCTTGACACCAATGTCAACGCGGTCTGAAAACAGGCCGGCATGGACTCCGGCGTTCCATTCCCGGCTCCGCAGATATGAGAACGGGTAGAACCATCCTCTCCCCTCACGCTCCACCACTGGGCCGCGCTGCTGGAACACCTGCGAGTAGTCCAGAGGGAGAGCCTCGCTGTTGCCAGCCACGCCCCATCCCGCCTCAAGCCTGAACGCGGAGACAGTCCTGCCCTGGGGGAACGCAATCTTGCGCAAGTCCGCGAATGCGTTCACGGCAGGGTACCAATGGAACGGCTTTTCATACCGGTCGGTGCAATCAGCCCTCAACAAGGCCGTTACCCCATAGCCCCCGTCATTGCCCATATAATCAGCCGAGACAAAACCGCCTCCAATCTTGTCTTGAAAATCATATCTGTGCGGCTCCAGAGCACTGCCCATAGCAGACAAGCCATAGCCGCGCATCGCTTCCGAGAAGAATGTGTCTCCCGTAAGCGTGTTGAAATAAGTGTCCCTGCCGCTCAAGGACACTCCTGCTCTCGCTTTGAGCCGTCCGCGGCTTGTGTACAAATCAGCTTCCGCCGCAGACTCCCCGTTCCAGCTTACAGACCGGGTATAGACATTGGATGCCACTCCGTCATGCGCCGCTCCAAACCATGTGTCTCTGCCATACCACAGGATCCGGGACAAGCTGCGCACATTGAGGCCTCCTTCTGTCCTCCAACGCAGCCATGGCGTGAAATTGACCTGTCCCCAGGCATAGGCCCGGCCGCCATAGTCCTCCGAATCATCATCTCCGTCCCCTTGCAGCGACACCTTGCCGGCATCGACAGCAAGCCGTCCGCCAAACCAGATTGTCTTGTTGCCTCGGGCATCCAGGCCGGCGTTCATCCCGTAATACTTCCCCTCACTGCCTTCTGCGGGACGGTCTGTATCCCTGTAAAATGCGGATATCCTGAGCGCGGTACGGCCGGAAGACCCCGAGAACGCGCCCTGATGATTGTGACCGACGGAGAGCCGCCCGTCCTCAAAAGACCCCACGGCATTCGAGCTCCAGTCCGCTCTGGAAATCGCGCTCTCGGAGCGCGGGAGGCGTGAGGTGACGCGTATCACCCCGTTCGCGCCTCGCGAGCCATATATGGCGGTCGCACTGATATCCTTGAGCACTTCTATGGACTCTATCTCATAGATTGCCAAACCGAGCAGATTGCTTATGCTCTCTACAGCAGGCGCATTGTCATATTGGAAGAAAGCGTCCCTCTGATACAGCTCGTATTCTCCCATCCACACCCCATCGATAACGACAAGCGGTCTTGACATCCCCCGCACGGCATTCAGCCCGCGTATATGGAATGTGTTATCGCCCGCCATGACCCCGGAGACCTGACCCCTGACAAGGTCGCTCAAATCGGCCGCCGCCCCCTTGTTGAGGTCAAGGGAGTCCGTCACAGACTGCGCTGCGAGGGCATCAGGCAAGCAGCAGAATAGCGCCCCGGCCAGCAAAGCCGTCCAAAATATTGTTGCAGGATGATTCATCGTCCTTGATATGTTTAAGGCTGTTTGGAAAAATTAATCCAGCTGGTACTCCCCGCCTTCTCCAATAATCTCCCCACGCACCCTCGCATTGTCAAAATCACAGGTCTCTCCAGGTTCAGGGACATCTATGATGTCACCGCCCCAAGGAGTGACAGACCCGGCTTGCAAAGAGACAGAGTCCCACACAAAAGGAGCGGACCTCTCACCTCGTCCGTTGACAACCGTCGCAGAAATGCCGTCAGGATAATTGCCAGCAGATACAGTGATGATATAGGCTATGGCATTGCCAGCCCCGTCCGCCACACGGAAGAGGCCGTCCTCAACCAAGCCGCCGCCCGCATTGAGGGTGTAATCTTTCCCTCCAGCGGACAGTGACAAGGATGCGACAGAACTTCCCTCCGGGAATGTAAAGGACAGGTATGCCGCCTCGGGATGCAGGGAGACTGACCAGCCAGCGCCCTCTCCATACACATCCCCACGCCACGGAGTGGCTGACGTGTCAGGCTCACCGGAGGCAACGGCCACTTGCTCTGCCGGAATGCCTGTACGCCACATAGCCTCCGCCGGGACTGCCCCAACCCTCCATTGCTCGCTGACAAATACGGCAGCAGCGCCGTCTGACTCATCCATGGCCAGCACGCAAGTGTCTCCTGCGGTATCCAGTACGGTGAGCGAGGCGTCAGCCTGCCATGCCGGAGAGGACAGCCCGCCCTCCAGCACAGCGTTTATGCTAAAGAAACTCAAGGCATCCGCACCCGTATCCCGCATTTCAGTGCAGGATACGGATGCCGCAGCTGCGGCGGATGCCAAGAGGAAAACAAATCCGCAGTGATTCATTTGTCGCTATTCATCGGAAACAGTCAAGTATGTGAAGTCAAGCGTAGGAGCCACAGTCTGGGAAGAATGATACGGGAACACACTAGCTTGATTGATACTTGATGAAGACACTGTGGAGCCGTCTCGCACAGACCCGCTGATGATCTTGCATGGGCCGGCGGCTGTGCCGAAAGTGAATGTGCTGGCCTCTGTAAAGACTTTCTGGAGGCCTCCAATATAGAGCCCGGAAATCCAATTCGAAGTTGAACTCTCGCTAGTATACTTGTTGAAGCCCTTTACAGTGCCATTGAACACCATGTTGGTGAATGTTGCGCCGTCAGCGTTCCATCTCCCGATAAGGCCTCCGGCATACTGGTCCCTGCCAGAACCGGAAACATCGACATTGCCCTTGAAAGACCAGTTGTCAATAACTCCCGAATAGCCATTGTTCACGCCGACGACACCGCCCGTATATGACATGGTATAGGGATTCTTCAAAGTGACATCACACTCCGCAGTGAGTCCGTTGGCGCTGCGTGTGATGGTGCCGATGACGCCTCCTAGGTAAACACTGGTATTCCCGCTTTCGTTGTTCGTATAGGTGATGTCGCCATAGTTCTCGCACGAGGAAAAGACTCCGGAAAAATGCCTGCCGCATACTCCTCCAATGAACGTTGTGCTGAGCCAAGCATTAGTGGTGATATTGATTGCGCCACGGTTGACATTGCCTGAGAAGATGTGGTCAGGATTGCTGGCATTTCCGCTAGGCG
>CAZKVW010000036.1:0-1983 GCA_964556285.1 uncultured Muribaculaceae bacterium | reverse complement strand
CGGTTGACATTGCCTGAGAAGATGTGGTCAGGATTGCTGGCATTTCCGCTAGGCGACCCGGCGACTACGCCGCCGGCAAACCATGTTTTCGAAACCGTGTTGGCTCCCGTGACGTTGACAGTGACAGCTGCAGTGTTGGTGCAGTTCGACACCGTTGCGGCATAGTTGTTGTCCACGTATCCGGCAACCCCAGCAAAGTAGACCTGCTCACTGAGTGTCAATCCCGTGACAGTGACCGTGCCGTAATTGGCGCAGGAGGTCATCGTGACGGCCCCAGTGACTGTAGAGACAACGCCGGCTGCTCTAACTGAAGTGCTATATGTGCCGTTCTGCACCAGTATAGCACCGTGGTTCTCACATCCGCTGATGGTCATGCTGTCGTTATCGCTGCCTACAGTAGGATTAATCAACCCAATCACTCCGCCGACATAGTAATATCCGTAACGCTTCCCGCTCTCTCCGGGATCAGAGGTGATATCTCCGTAGTTCTTGAGAGAGGTCGCGCTGCCGGACGAATACCACAGCCCGACGACACCTCCTGCATATCTGGCACGTGTAGTTGTTCCGGTGTTGGAAGCGGTATCCTCCATCTTGCAGAAGTTAGTGACGTTCTCCATGGAGGCGCTTCCCCTCACGTATGCGACGAGCCCCTGAATCAAGACGGCAGTATCATTGCCGCTATGCCTCAAGACGCTGGTCCCGTCGTAATTTTCCCCGTCACTGGACCCCACAATGAGATTCTTGATCATCCCGTTGCCGGCGAGCGTCTTGATGAGATAGCTCTTGTAACGGGTGGTGCGCACATAGTTGTATATTTTGTGCCCCTGACCGTCCAATATCCCGACGAAAGAGCTGTCCATAACCGGCTCAAAGAAGTCTGTCCCGCCGCAATCTATGTCAGCTGTGACCTTGACCGTCTGGCCGTCCGTATATTTGGAAAGATTGCGAAGGAAGCGTTTGAGAGAGGCCAAATCGGATATCTCAAAGTCCGAGTTGACATCGTCTATGGGGCTGGTGAAACGAATGACCTGGTTGCGCGAAAGCGTCAGTCCGGTGCTGCTCTTGAGAGTCCTCACGACGGTGCTGCCGTCCAATTTGGTGAGTGTGAATTTGAGGCCTTGGCTGTATGTGCGCGGCAGCACAGCGGCATAAGTGTTGAGGCTGTCACCGTTGTATACGGGGAGGAATGTATGAACCGTCTCGCCGTTCACGGTGTGCGCCACGCTGGCGCGTTTGCCTGTCTGCGTGAGGGTTACGCTTGTCTGCACATCGCCGTCAGCGGCTGCGGACCATGAGAGAGTGGAGCAGTCCACATCCACGTCGCCCGCTATCTGCTCTCCCGCTCCTCCCTCTATGGTGATGGACACGATGTTGGCGTCTTTGACCGAAAAAGCTATGAGAGCCGCCACATTCCTCATGGTGTCTATAACGTAATTGCCGTCCGACTCTGAAATCGTTCCGACAGACGGATTGGCTCTCTGGGCAAAGGAGTTCTCATTTGCAGCTGCCTGCACTCCCGGGATATTGACTCTCAACACTCCCTCGGATGGGCTTGTCGCTGTCCCTCCGGTGAATGCCGCATATCGAGGGGCCTTGCCTGTCCATTCATTAGTGGCGAATGTGGCCGTATACGAGACACCCGGAGATGACTCACCCCGTGTGAACGCCACGCCAGTCCTCTCCGAGTCAAACACAAACAGAGTGTCCTTGGCAATCCACTGCGGATACATGTACTTTTCATTCAGAATGGTCTTGGTTCCGAAGTCGCCAGCTCCCGCATATATTTCGAGATGTGAGCCCTCGCCAATGCCCGGGGCGGGCGTGATGTCCTCCTTGGTGCATGAGAACAAGGTCACAGCAGCCGCGCCCAGCACGGCAGCTGACTTGAGGATTAATCCAGTATTCATAGCGCTGTTGTTTTTAGTCCAAGATAAATGTCTCTTCATCTCCGAAAATCTCACCCTTTGCCGCGTCATAGCTCGC
>CAZKVW010000035.1:18501-21141 GCA_964556285.1 uncultured Muribaculaceae bacterium | reverse complement strand
GGGTCAACAGAGAGCGAAGGGACACTGGGGGTGTCCTCCTTGTCTCCACATGCCGCGAACACGAAGAGGGACGCGGCGATAACGCCTAATAATTTGCTTGCTTTCATGTCAGTAATGAGTAATATCGTAATTGGCTATGTGTGTCGTATATTGGTCATTGCAATGTGCCGGTGGCGCAGGGCATCACGTCCGCGCTCGTATCTTGCAAATTTAGCGACATTTGCCGACAAAGCCAAACACAAAACCAAGGGCGGGAAGCGGGACGCGGCCAATTTCACAACCTTGTATTTCACAACCTTGTGAAAAATATGAAAAAATGCCCTATATTTGCTGCATCTGAAAACACACGGGAAATGGCAGAAAGCTTTGTATACGGACGCGCAGTGCCGGAATCCAATTTCATTGGCCGCAGCGAAGAGACCGCGCTGCTCACACGCAACTTCCGCAGCGGCATCAACACCGTCCTGATCTCGCCTCGGCGCTGGGGGAAGACCTCCCTGGTAAACCATGTGTGCAGACATCTTGACAGCAAGGACATACTGATTGTTAAACTTGACATTTTCGGATGCAAGGGAGAGTATGAATTCTACAATCTTCTAGCCTCATCGATACTGCAACAGACAGCAAGCAAGCCCTCCCTATGGATGGAAGAGGCCAGAGATTTCTTGTATCGCCTAACACCAAAGATATCTGTTTCGCCCGGGCCCGGGAATGAATACAGCGTATCGCTCGGAATCACGCCGAAAACACATACATACCAACAAGCTCTCTCCCTGGCGGAGAATGTCGCTGTCAGCAGGGGAAAACGCATGGTCGTATGCATTGATGAGTTCCAGCAAGTCGGGGAGTGGAGAGACAGCAAGTCAATACAGGGACGGCTGCGTTCGGTCTGGCAACTTCAGGAACATGTGAGCTACTGCCTCTACGGCAGCAAAAGACATCTCATGACATCCATATTCGCAAGCAAGAGCATGCCATTCTACCAGTTCGGTGACATAGTTTGGCTAAAGAGGATTCCTGCGGAGGAGTGGACGCCATACATCATGGGGCAGTTTGCCGCCAACGGGCGGTCAATCTCGGAAAGCATGGCGCACAAGGTGTGTGAGACGGTCGCAAACTTCTCGTCTTACGTCCAGCAGCTGGCCAGATACCTGCTTTTGCAGACTGCTGACGGGGAATCCGCATCAGAAGATGACCTCGAAAAAGCCTTGCAGCAGCTTCTGGACACCAATGAAATCCTGTTTATGCAGCAAGTTGATCCGCTGTCTGCATACCAGATGAACTTTCTCAGGGCTATCGCGTCAGGGACACACGAAGGGTTTTCGGAGGAGGCTGTCAGAAGCCAATTCAATCTTGGTAGCCCGTCGAATATCGTCAGGCTCAGGAAGGCTCTTGTCGACAGGGATCTCATCTACATCGAATCCCGCAAAACATACTTCGCAGACCCCGTAATGGAACTCTGGTTCAGGCGAAAGTTCCTGTAGGTCGGAGCGGGAGGGAATCGCCAGAAGGTTATTGCACTAACCATTTTAGCGTTATTTTCGGTTAGCGCAGTAACCATTTTTGCCAGAATTTTGGTTAATCCACTAACCATTTTTGCCTGTCGGCAAAAAAAATGCCTCTCTGGATGATTGGCTTGCTGTATTGACGCAAAAACAGGGCGACCGCGCTAACGGCCGCCCTGCAATCATTTTGTCACGATTGGCGGGGCTGCATGCAGCCCCTCTTATCATCCTACTCTGTCGAGGCTTTGGTGTGGGAGACATAGTTGCCGCCCATGAGCTCAATGGTAGAAGTCCCTGTCCTGCTGTTGTTGTAGGTGTACTTGTAACCAATCATGGTCAGCGTGTCCCCGACCTCGATGCCAGCCACGGCAAGGAAGCCCTTGCGGGCTTCGCCGGTCGCTCCCCAACCGGGATAGCAGCCATAGACATAGACCTCGCTGGTGCCGTCGGAGATGTAGAGGTTGCCGTATGACGCGTTTGCGATGGAGGTGACAGTGCCGGTGACACGATAGTACACGTCATTGGAGTCCTCCTTGGTCAGGAAGTCGGTGACAGACACCTCGGTCACGTCGATGACCTTCTCCAGGCTGGCGTCCAGCATCTCTATCGTTGTCCTGTACTGACCCCTCTTGCCGGTCACGGTCACCACGTCGTACTGGTCAATACCGCTGGAGGCAAAGCCGTCAAGGCCATACACATAAGTCTCGCCAGACCAGTCCCTGATATAGAAGCGGCCAAGATCCGAGTTGGCCACCCTGATGACGATGCCGGTGATGCGGTACACATTGGAACTGCTGACCTCCGCAGCATTGAAGTCGGCTATGGACACCTCTTTGATGCCGCCTAACTGTGTGATGGCAAACGTCCCCTCCGAAGAGCTGCTGCCATTGGCGGAAGTGAATGTGACCGCGCCCTCGCGCCCAGAGTCGCCGTCATTAGGCTGCACTGTGAAAGTAAACACACAAGTGTCGGCAGGGCTGCTCTCCAGCTTGGAGGGCACACCCGGGATATAATCCACGGACTTGAACTGCACCCAAGAGGCGATGTCATCAGGGATGGAAAAATACGCCCCGCTCCCCTTGTACGCCACGGTCGCGGAGACAGTGCCGCCCTCATAAGGGACCTCCGCAGAGGC
>CAZKVW010000035.1:0-18401 GCA_964556285.1 uncultured Muribaculaceae bacterium | reverse complement strand
TGTACGCCACGGTCGCGGAGACAGTGCCGCCCTCATAAGGGACCTCCGCAGAGGCATTGACCATCTTGATGAGGGACTTCTTGATAGACAGCACCGTGACATTCACGAGCTCAATAGTCGTGCCGTACGTGCTCTTGGGACCGGTGACAGTGACCACATCCCCGGTCTCGATGCCGAGTGAACTGAAATTCTTTTCCGCCCCGTTTGCATCCAATGTGCCATAGATGTATATCTCGCCCGTGTCGTCGCTGAGATACCAGTTGCCGTAGGTGGTGTTGGCTATGGCCCCGACCGTCCCGGTCACCTGGAACTGCTTGCCGTCCGCGCCGGCGATGACATCAGCGCAAGTGGACGGAGACGGGGTATTGACTCCCTGCTGCACCTGGATGTACTGGAACACAGTGCCGCTGCCTATCTTGAGCTCCTGGTTGCGCCCGTAAGCGGCCGCAGCGGCGCTGAAAGTGACCACCGTCTTGCCCGCCGAACCGGACTGCGGGGTCACGGTGAGCCAGTCGGGGATGGAATTGAGAGCCACTGTCTGATTGCTCTTGACAGTGGAGTCGGACACAAACGCCCAAGCGTCGTCAGCGTCAACGGTGACCTCGACAGACCCGCCGCTGACAGGTATGCTGACATATGTGAGGCTGAGCTCCAGACCGTCAGGATGAGTCTCGTTGGGGTCTTTCTCGCACCCGGCAAGGCATGCCAGAGCAACAGCTGCAAACGTGCCTAAAATATATCTGATGGGTTTCATAATCTCTATCCGGCGAAATTAGTTGAACATGTATTTGACGCCGACTGACGCATACCAGCACTGCCCGAGAGCATAGACAGGAGTCCATATCTTGGTGTCACCGCTGACAGCGGAAGGCGTGGAGAATGTAGGATACCCCTCAGCATCAACACCCTCGTACTTGAGGATGCGCCCGCTGTTGAGCAGAGGATTCATCTGCTTGGACACGCCCCAGGAGGAGTTGAAGAGGTTGAGGAGATTCTTGATGTCGAAGCTCAGCTGCAGGGTGTTCTTGTTGCCGCCCGCCTTGACGGTGAAATCATGCTTGTAGCTGAAATCAATCCTGTGCACGAACGGGTTGTACACGCTGTAAGCCTCGGCATATTTGCCCTGATGCTTGCTCAGGTAGGAATCCTTGTGGACATAGGCGAGGAAACGGGAGGCATCGTCATCGGAGACAAAACGGAACTCGTTGTCTGCCACCTGCTTGTCTGTAGGAATGTAGATGGAGTCGTAGTTGTAGCCGTCCCCGTTCATGTCGTTGACCGTCATGTAGGAGTAGTTGTACCCGCCGCGCCATGTCTCGTAGATGAGACTGTAGTGGTTGCCGTGCCTGTCGTTGTGCGTCGCGCTCACGACAACGCGGTCAGGGGTGGTGTACTGCGAATTGTGCAGCTTGATGCGGTTGGGCCCCTGGGTGGTCGGCACATAAGTGAACGCCGACTCGGCGGCCGAACCCGGCATGCCCGTCACGTCCTTGTGGACAGTGTGGGTGTACGCCGCCATGACATCCAGCCCGTCAATCGGGGAAGCGTTGAGCGAGAGGCTTCCGCTCCACTCGTACCCTCTGGACGTGTTGTCGAGGACAAAGGCCTTGGTGCCGGTGCGGAACTCCGTAGGGAAGATGGGGCGGTCATCCACGCCGTTGAAACGGGTGAAGCTCGCCGAGTTCTTCATGCTCCAGTCGGTCATCGTCACGTCGTTGACCATCTTGGTGTAGATGCCCTCGGCAGTGACCGAGGCAGGGAAAGGCAGAGGCAGCGCATAGTCCACCGCCAGGGAAGTCTTCCACGCCTGAGGCATCTTGAAATCGGGAGAGACAGCGGAGATGGAGCTGGGGACCGTGCCCGCCTCAGGAGTGATGTCGGCCGGATAGCCAAGGGCGATGAGCTTCTGCAGCAGCGCGTCAATCGTCGCCTTGCCGGACGCGTCAGTCACCAGGCCGCCCGCAAACTCGCTCATGTCAAACCCTCTCTTGGAGGCGTTGGAGGCATTGATCTGCGCCTGATACTGCACCATGCCGCTGTTGGTGGGCATGTTGGTGAAGAACACCAGGGGGATGCGGCCGGAGAAGAGGCCGGTGCCGCCGCGCAGCTTGAGCGACTTGTCGCCAAAGACATCCCAGTTGAAGCCGACCCTCGGGGAGAGAGTGATGTTGGAGCTGGGCCACTTGCCGGTGTCGATGTTGCGGACCTTGCCGTTGTCATCGTAATAGTCAATCGCCTTGATGGCGTTGTTGGTCATCAGGTCGGAGTTGTCAAAGAAGAGCCCGTCCACGCGAAGCCCGTAAGTGAGCTTGAACTTGTCGTTGACGCTCCACTCGTCCTGTGCGTACAGGCCGACAGTGTTGGTGGTCACGCGGGCGGCAGGATTGGTCTCCCCGCCGTAGCCGTATGTCAGGTTGACAATCTCCGGGGTGCCGCCGTTGATGAAGTCATCCACGCTGGCGTAGCGGTAGTACCCTGTGCCGTTGCGCATGTAGGCGTTGTCGGCCATCTTGTACTCGTAGCTGAGTCCCGCCATCACCTTGTGGTCTCCGATGAGCCATGTCAGGTCATCCTTGATGTTGACGGAGGTGTTGTGCACCGCGTTGTTCCAGGTGAAGAGCTCGTATCCGAGGGAAATGTACGGAGTGATGGTGCCAGTGCCGTCCAGGATGTCGATGAACGGGAACTCGTCCGAATTGGACCCGCGGACATCGTCCTTTTTGGCGAATGAGGCGAGGAACTGGTTGGAGATGTTGTTGGTGATGCGGCTGTTAAGGTCAACGGACGCCGAATGCACCGTGTTGTTCATCGAATACATGGAGTTGGCATAGGACATCGAATAGAGGGATGTGCGCGCGTATGCCGAACGGGTGCCGCCGTCCATTGACGAGGCATTGGGGGCAGACCAGTATTTGTTGTCCGTGTAGTTGTAACGCACGGCAAGGTGGTTGTCGGCGTTGATGTTCCAGTCCAGACGCACAAGGAACTTGGCGTTGTGCTCATCAGCAGGGAAGTCCGTGTAGGAGCCGGTGTCGTAGCCGTACTTGTCACTGACGAAATTCTTGACCCTCTCCATGTCAGCCACGGAAGCATAGGAGAGAGACTCCTCCGTGCTGCCGATGCCATTCTCCGAAGCCCTCCAAGTGACGACCTCGGTAGGAGTCTTGGAATATTCGGCATTGACGAAGAAGAAGAGCTTGTTCTTGATGATGGGGCCGCCGAGCGTCATGCCGTAGAGGGTGTTGCGGTCTTTCTCGCGGGCGGCGGCAATCGTCTGGCCGTCCACCACGTCGCCGCGCATGTTCTCGTTGCGGTGATATATGTACGCGCTGCCCTTGAACGTGTTGGTGCCGGACTTGGTGATGGCGTTGAGGCCGCCTCCGATGAAGTTGGTCTGGCGCACGTCAAAGGGAGAAATGACAACCTGCGCCTCCTCAATGGCATCAATGGAGATAGGGTTGCCTCCGCCGGGGAGGTAGTCGCTCAAACCGAAGTCGTTGTTGAAGTTGGCGCCGTCCACCGTGAAGTTGGAGGTGCGCCCGTCCGTGCCGGCGAAGCTCATCCCGTTGCCTCCGTAAGGGGAGAGGCGGGTGATGTCAGTTATCTCGCGGTTGACTGTAGGCATGCTGACTATCTGACGGTTGTTGATGTTGGTCGCCGCGCCTGTCTGCTCCGTCGCGAACTCGGAAGAGCGGGTGGATATCACCACAGACTCGGAGAGCACCTGGTTGTCATCGGGAAGTGTGGCGTTGAGCGCGAAAGTCTCGGCGAGCTGCAGGGTCACGTCAGTGTAAGTCACGGGCTTGTAGCCAAGGCAGCTGACCTCGACAGTGTAAGGGCCGCCAGCGCGCATACCATTAATATAGTATACGCCCTCGGCATTGGCTACCGCAAAGTACTGGGTGCCGGACTCCGTGTGGACGGCAACGACGGCCGCGCCGGCTACCGGCTGGCCGGCCGAGTCAGTGACCCTGCCGTTCATGGAAGACGTCGTCACCTGCGCAAGGGCGGACAGCCCCATCAGCAGCACTGCGCATGACGCAGCGGCAAAACGTTTGATAGTGTGAAACATAGGTATGAAATAAGAAAACAAATTCTTCCGTACAACTCGCGGGCAAATATACAACATTTTTGGATAGCCCAGCCATCCGCCGCAAAAATATTCAGCGACCGTCCGCAGCCTCCCGAAAAGTGCGCAATCATTTCAAAACAGTTTAGTAAATTTGCCGTATGAAACACTTTACACTCCCACAAGACGGGGGGCTCATCTCCGGAGGGCTGCCCGCAGAGATTGTCCACAGCAGAGAGAAGATATTCACCGAGATATGCCCCGACCCCAACACGGCGAGCTATGTGATAGCCGGGAGGGTGGCCGAGGCCATCAACAACGCCGCTCGGGAGGGCAGGACATTCCGTCTGGGGGTGTCCACCGGCACCTCTCCGGTGTTCCTGTACAGGGACCTCGTCAAGCGCTACGCCGCCGGGGAGCTCTCTTTCGCGGGTGTGCAGATATTCTCGATAGACGAGTATTACGGGCGGGAAATCAGCGAGTTCCAGAGCCGCAACCATTTTATCCGGGAGGAGCTGCTGTCCAAGGTGGATGTCCGTCCGGAGAATGTGTTTATCCCGGACATGACCGTCCCGGCTGACAAGATTAACGAGTACAACCAGGCTCTGAATGCCAAGGCTCTCGGGCTGGACATGCTCGTCCTCGGTGTCGGGGAGCAGGGGCAGGTGGGATTCAACGAGGCGGGGTCGCCGGAGTACAGCAAGACGCGGACGGTCAAGCTCTCGTACCAGTCCCGCAAGCGCCAGGCCGGCCGCTTCGGGGACAATCTCGATGCCACTCCCATGTCCGCCATCACCATGGGCATCAGCACCATGATGAGCGCCAAGGAAATCATAATGATGGCTTGGGGCGAGGACAAGGCCGCCGTGGTCAAGCGCATCGTGGAGGGGGACGTGACGCCGGACTGCCCTGCCACGTATTTCCAGAGGCATGACAACATCACGTTCTACGCTGACGACAACTCCGCCACATATCTGTCAAGGGTGGACACACCCTGGCTTGTGGGGCCGTGCGAATGGACGCGGAAGTTCCGCCGCAAAGCCGTGGTGTGGCTCTGCCAGACGGTGCACAAGCCCATCCTCAAGCTCACGCTCAAAGACTACCTGGAGAATTCGCTCGGGGAGCTGGTGGAGAAGTTCGGCCCCTACGACCAGATCAATATAGACGTGTTCAACGACCTCCAGCACACCATCACGGGATGGCCTGGAGGCAAGCCCAATGCCGATGACAGCACACGCCCGGTCGCGTCGGCGCCGTTCCCCAAGACAGTGCTGATATTCTCGCCTCATCCGGACGATGACGTCATCTCGATGGGAGGCACATTCATCCGCCTGGTGCATCAGGGGCACAATGTGCATGTGGCGTATGAGACCTCCGGGGACGTGGCGGTGCATGACGACGTGGTGCTGCAGCATCTGGACGCCTGCCGGGAGCTGGGATTTGCCGACAGGCAGGAGGAGGTGCGGAAGCTGGTAGCCTCCAAGCGTCCGGGAGTACCGGAGCCGAGGCTGCTGTTGGACATGAAAGCCGCCATCCGCCGCAGCGAGGCGCGGGCGGCCGACCGCTCGTTCGGGGTCAAGGACGAGAACATCCATTTCCTCAACCTGCCGTTCTACGAGTCCGGCGGCATCGCCAAGAAGCCGCGCACACAGGCTGACGTGGACATCATCAAGGCTCTCATCGTCAAGATACATCCCGACCAGATCTACATGGCGGGCGACCTTGCCGACCCGCACGGCACTCACCGCGTGTGCACGGAGGCGGCGCTGGAGGCTGTGGAGCAGCTGGAGGCCGGGGGGGAGACATGGCTGGAGAGCGCCAACATCTGGCTCTACCGGGGCGCATGGATGGAGTGGGAGATCGGGCGCGTGGACATGGCCGTGCCGCTCGGCCCGGACGAGGTGATCGAGAAGAGGCATGCCATATTCCGCCACCTCTCGCAAAAGGACATCGTGCCGTTCCCTGGGGATGACCCGAGGGAGTTCTGGCAGAGGGCCGAGGAGCGCACGCAGAACACCGCCCGTCTCTACGACGAGCTCGGCATGGCCGAATACCAGGCCATCGAGGTCTTCCTCAAGCTGCGGTAGGGGATGTTCCGGTATATTGACCATAAAGACAATACTTTTCTCCTCGGAGGCTACCGGGGGGACAAGCCGCAGTTGGAGTGGATACTGGGCAAGATGCCCCAAAGGCGGGAAAAGCTCTATAACATCCGCTACAACAAGGACTTGTTCACCCAGCGGAACGGAGGAATCCTGTCGGCAATCCTGCCGGACTACATTCTGATTTACAATATTCAAAGCCCAAAAGACGGATATCATCTTTTCCCTTGCATAAGCTTTTCCGTAAAGGAACAGGGGGATATGGAGGGTCTGAAGTACCCCTCTCCAAAAGGCGCGTACATCGTGTATTCCTTGGGTGATGAACTTCCTGCGGAATCACTTGATATGGAAAGCCTTGTGACTCGTGGCGACAGTAAGGGGACTCCTTATGCTCCAAAAATGCTCACGGGAGGCAAAATTGCCGGGTTAGCGACCGGCTCTTGGCATCACGCCCGGCTTGACATCGCCGACAGCCAGCGCAAAGAACTGCGCTTTGCAGACCTCTTTGCAGGTATCGGCGGCATACGCTGCGGTCTGGAACAGGCCGCCCGCGAGAAAGGGTACAAGCCTGTCTGCGTGTTCACGTCTGAAATCAAGCCGTATGCCATAAGAGTCCTGACGGAAAACCACCCCGGCGAGACTGTCACTGGAGACATCACAAAGGTTGACACAAGGAACATTCCTGATTTTGACATCCTTTGCGCTGGATTCCCGTGTCAGGCATTCAGCTCCGCTGGGAAGAGGCAGGGATTTGCAGACACACGCGGGACGCTTTTCTTTGAGGTGGAGCGGTTACTCAAGGACAAGCGCCCAAGAGGGTTTATCCTCGAAAACGTTGAAGGACTTGTAAACCATGACGGGGGCAGGACTCTCAAAGTAATCACGGACAGGCTCGCGGCATTGGACTACAAGTTTGACTTTAGGGTACTGAATTCAAAATACTTTGGCGTACCGCAAGAACGTAAGAGGATATACATAGTCGGCAGCACGGCGGAAACCCCTGACCTCAACAATTTCCCGGTAAAGGAAAGCAAGCTCGGGGACATTCTCGAATCCGGACTCCCTACGTCCCAGACCCCGTTCATCAAGACCCTGCTCAAGCACTACACTGTCGGGCAGCTGTATGGCAAGTCTATCAAAGACAAGAGAGGAGGCAGCACAAACATCCACAGCTGGGACTTGGAAATCAAAGGGGCCGTCTCCGCCGCGCAAAAAGAACTTCTTGACACGATTCTGACAGAACGCCGCAAGAAAAAATGGGCCGATGTCATCGGTATTGACTGGATGGACGGGATGCCGCTGACCGCAGCTCAAATCCGCACATTCTACGACACTCCGAATCTTGAGCAGATGCTGGAGGACTTGACTGCAAAGGGATATCTGAAGTACGAGCATCCCAAGAAGCTCATAAAGGACAGAAGCGAGAGCGGAGTCACGACAACTCGCAGAGTCTATGACACAAGCAAGCCCAAGGGATATAACATTGTCGCCGGGAAATTGAGCTTTGAGATAAACAAAGTCATGGCCCCGGACGACATCGCTCCCACGCTTGTCGCAATGGACATGCAGAAACTCTACGTAGAGGACAATGGCGGGCTGCGACGCCTGTCGCTCAGAGAGGGGTTGCGCCTGTTCGGCTATCCGGAGGACACAATATTCAACGTAAGTGAGAAAGACGGGTTTGACTTATTGGGAAATACGGTTGTCGTACCTGTTATAAAAGCAGTTGCAGGACGGCTGCTCGATACTTTTAAATAAAATGACCGGGATGGATGCTGCGGAAAGAGTGTACAACGCGCTCATCGATGATTTTGGCATAGAGGGCGCAAAGGGAGATGTAAGATTTCGTCTGCGAGACTTCGGGATAACGGTCGAACAGAACAATATCATCGGCAATATCCTCGAAGAATGGCTTGACAAGTGGATGACCAGCAGAAATATCGCGCACATCCACAATCCGGGGCAGACCTCCCCGGATTTCTGGCTGAACCCGGATGATTTGGAGTCGGACTGGCTGGAGGTGAAGTCATTCACCGGCAGTCCCAATTTTGACATAGCGGCATTCCGCAGTTTCATAAATCTTGTAATAGAAAAGCCATGGAAACTGCATTCAAGACATCTGCTCATCAAATACAAAATGGAGGCTGGCATCGTGGAGATAGAGCAGATATGGTTGAAGAACTTATGGGAAATATGCAGTGCAAGCAGTACCTGGCCTGTCAAAGTCCAGTACAAGAACAAAGTGATAGTCAACATCCGTCCTGCCACGTGGTATTCGGAGCATGCTGACTTCAAGCCTTTCGAGTGCCTTGAGGACTTCCTGTCTGCGATGGAAGAGACCATCTACCAGTATCCGGACACCAGGGTGACGATCGCCCTCAACTGGAAGAAAAACTTGGAACGCAGCTATGAAAGGCATTACGGCAGACAGCTTTCAATCCCAAGGTGGGGAGACATTTCGGACAAATACGCCAAAGAGTAGCACGCAGAACACCGCCCGTCTCTACGACGAGCTCGGCATGGCCGAATACCAGGCCATCGAGGTCTTCCTCAAGCTGCGGTAGGGAGAGGTCTGACGGGACTTATGAAAAACTTGAACGCTCTCTATGAGACTGTTGAGAGTTTCTTTGCAATGGAATGAATACCGTCAATTATCCTTTGCCGCATCGCCGGACGCGGCTTGCGGTATCCGGTAGCATAATGGGTCAGCTGTGTCTGATTGATGCCCGTGGCCTTTGCGATGGCAGACTTGGGGACAAGACCCTCGATATAGTGAAGTAGGGCACGTGCAGTCATGTGCCATTCAAATTCCCAGACTCCTTCGAATTCCGGAGGAACGGGGTCGCCGTCTTCTTTCATCCCCTCGATATGGAAGCGCAGAGCCTCTTCCATATTGTGCTGCAGTTCATCAAATGTCCTGGCAGTGGTGACACAGGCAATAGTGTCATTCACAGGACACGCTGAATAATTGTCAGTATAGTCAACCTTGATGTCAATTTTTGCCATGTATGTTAAAATCAAAAATCACTTCCACCCCGCCTGTTTCCAGATGCTGTTCAACATTCCTTGATCCAGAGTCGCCGACGGTTTCTCGTTTACTGTCACCCTGCCTTTCTTAGTCGGGTGCTTGAACTGCCGATGGCTTCCTCTTTTGGTCTATTTGATACCAGCCATCTTTTTTCAACATCTCAATCACCTCACGAACCTTATATCTTCTCATCCCCCGATTCGCCAATACTGCAAAGATAAAAATTTTCTTAACATATAAAACAATCCTGAATTTTTAGCATCTGGGCTATGCCGCTTGCGAGGTCAATGTGGCGTGGCCTCGCAGAGGGCACACCGTTGCGGAAGCTCGTGGGCAAACTTAGCCCTCGCCATCGACACTGTCAATACCCTCAAAGAAGATTTATCGGTTTCTTCAGGTTTCTAATGTTTTAGCTGGCCGGCGAGGACGATGGCAGTCATGGCCTCAACGATGACCGGGGTGCGAAGCGCGAAACACACGTCGTGACGGCCTCCGGCGCGTAGAGTGTCCATCCGGCCGGTCTTGAAATTGAATGTCTCCTGCGGCTTGGCGATGGTTGATGTGGGTTTGAAGGCGACCCGGAAGCTGATGTCCCCGCCGTTGGTCAGGCCGCCGTTGATGCCGCCGGCGCCGTTTTTGAGCGGCCGTCCGTCCGGGCCGATGGGGTCGTTGTGCTGCGACCCCCTCATTGCAGCCGCCGCGAACCCGTCACCGAACTCTATTCCGCGCACTCCGGGAATGGAGAATATGGCATGGGAGAGGAGCGACTCCATGGAGTCCCAGAACGGCTCGCCGAGGCCGGCGGGCACGCCCGCCGCCTGGCAGAGGGCCAGCCCGCCGAGGGAGTCCCCCTCGGCGGCGGCCTCGGCGAGCATGCCCGGCCACTTGGAGGCGTCCGTCTGACCGCCGATGGCTATGATTTCGGACTTGATGGAGATGCCCGGCAGCATCTTCTTGGCCACCACGCCGGCGGCCACAACCGGCAGTGTCAGGCGTCCGGAGAAGTGCCCCCCTCCGCGAGGGTCGTTGGCATGTCTCCACTTGACCCCTGCCACATAGTCGGCATGCCCTGGGCGCGGGGTGCTGGCGAACTGCGCATAGTCCCCCGAGCGGGTGTCAGCGTTGCTGAACACGATTGCCAGCGGCGCGCCGGTCGTGTGCCCCTCAAAGACGCCGCTCAAAATGCGGGGCGTATCCTGCTCGCGCCTCGGCGTGGTGCCCGGCGCCCCGGCCGCCCTGCGGGCGATGTCCGCAGCGAAATCCTCCTCCGAGAGCGGCACCCCCGCCGCCACACCGTCCAGCACGGCCCCTATCTCAGGCCCGTGCGACTCCCCGAATATCGTCACCCTCAATCCTTTTCCGAAACTGTCCATAGTCTTTTGGATTTTGTTACAATGTCCCTTGCCGCCGTCCCGCCCATTCGGCGAGGAAGCCGGGGAATGACTTGGCGACGCACCCCTCGTCATCTATGATCACCGGGGAGTCCGCGCCCAGCTCCGCCAGCTTGAGAGCCATGACCATGCGGTGGTCGTGCGAGGAAGTGTAGCGTCCGCCGCGCAGCAACTTGCCGTCCAGCAGCCGCGCCGAGAGGCTGTGCCCCCGGACAATCAGCGTGTCCCCGTCCCTGCGGGCCTCAACCCCCATCTGCCCGAGCATATCCATAATGCCTTGGGAACGGTTGCTCTCCTTGCTCGCAAGCCGTCCCATCCCCTGTATATGGCTCTCGCCGGGGCAGAACGCCGCAATGACTGACACAATGGGGAAGAGGTCTGGGGCGTTGTCCAGATTGGCGTCAAACGCGTTCAAAGGAGCTTTGAAAGCGTTTATCACGCCGTCCTCATCCTCTGACATGCAGGCTCCGGCATCCGCGAGCACGTCCATGATGCTGATGTCCGCCTGCAAGGATCCGATGTCTAGTCCCCCAAGGCTCACCTCGCCGAATATCGCGCCAGCCGCCAAGAATACCGCTGCGCTGCTCCAGTCCTCCTCTATCACGATGTCGGCTGCATGATATTGCCGCCCGCCCAGGATATGGAAATTGACCGCAGTGCACTGCTCCCAGTCATGGCTCCGGGCAAACCCTTCCTCCCCCTCCATCTCGGCGGGGATGTCCACTCCGAAACGCTTGAGCACATCGAGGGTGATGAACATGTAGGGAATGCTCTTGGGATCGTGGACATACAGCGTGGAGTCCCCCGAAGCGAGCGGGAGGGCGGTCAGCAGCCCGGAGATGAGCTGCGACCCGCCCTTGCCCGAAATGTCGGCCCTGCCAGGCAGCAGGGGGCCGTTCACTTTCAACGGGACTTTGATGTCCTTGCCGGACTGCTCCCCTGCATTGGTCAGGATGACCCCGAACGAAGCCATGATGTCAGCGGCACCGTTCAAGGGACGCTTGAGGAGAGTGCCCCGGCCTGTGATTTCCACAGGCGCGCCATTGACGACGGCCATCACGGGGATTATCAGCCTTGTCAGCAGACCCGACTCCCCCACGTCTGTCCGGGACAGTCCCAAGCCGCTGCTTATAGGGCCTATGCCCTTAATTGTCAGCGTACTGCCGTCAATATGCACTTCCGCGCCCATGGCTCTGGCCACCCCGATTGCAGCCCTGATATCATCGCAGACGCCCTCCCCGGCGCCGCCAACGCCAGACGGCTGCTCACCTGCCCGCCCGGAACGGGAGGTCTGCGGCGCAGCCTCTGCTGCCAGCTCCATCTGTGAATGAACCGCCACCTCGGCATCCGGCCGTGATTGGGACGCCACCTCGGCATCCGGCTGCGCAGCAGCCGCCCCTGGGGACAGCCCGTCCAGCCGCGACACTCCCTGAGCAAGCGCGGCCGTGATGATGGCTCTCTGCGCAAAACTCTTGGACGCGGGTATCAGGACATCATCCCGGTGGAAACGCCTGCGTCCCCCGTACAGCCTTTCGTTCATCTCTGTTAGAGTCCACTGCCCCGGAGCGGTACATTCGTCAGCTGCAAGAGCGGCATACGTGAACGGCGCACCCATCCTCAAGGCTTCCATACGGCTCTCCCTGCCGGCCTCCCCCATGCAGAACGCGACAAGCCCGCCCTCCGGAAACAAGCTGTACAACGCGCCCACGCGCCGCACATCCTCAGCGGCAGCCGACAAGGTGACTATCTTGACAACGTCCGCTCCAGCCTCCTTGCATTTGCGGGCCATGCCCGCCAAGACCTCATCATCGGGAGTGCCCCGGAAGTCGTGCCAGGAGCGGATCAGGCGGGTTCCGGCCTTGCGGGCCGCAGCTGTGACGCGCCTGCTCACCTGCGCAGGGGCCTCTATCTCCAGATCCGCATACGCCGCGCCATCCTCCATAGCCTGCAACAGCGCCTCCTCAGCCTCCTCCGCGCTGTAACGTCCGCTCATTCGGCAGGTCGCAATGAGCGGCTTGTCCGTCGTAGAGAACAGCTCCTCCCTCTCGCTCTCGGAGAGGCTGCACAAGTCCAGACGGATCTCCGCCATCTCCACATCCTCACGGTCGAGGATGCTGTAGATGTCCTGCAAGGATTTTCCTTGGATGCTGACGCAAATCATATCACCACGTCTCCTATGGAGCGTATGAGCACCCAACGGGGCTTGCTGTCAAGATTCTTCTTGTCCTTGGCGATGGCCTCCTCCAGCTCCTGCGCAGGATAAGGCAGCTCCACCGGCAGCCCGCAAGCCCGGAAGTCTCCGGCTATCTTGTCTGCAAGCCCGACGGCGCAGAGGCCCCGTTCCTCTGAGAGGCGGGCGGCGGCCACGATGCCGATAGCGACAGCCTCCCCGTGATTGTGAGGGGATGGCACGGCATGATTGTGCTCGTACCACTCTATGGCATGCCCGATGGTGTGCCCGAGGTTGAGTTTGCGCCGTTCCCCATTCTCCAGAGGGTCTCTCCCCACGATTCCCGTCTTGACGGCGATTGCCGCTTCGATAAGCATTTGCAGCCTGTCCATGTCGAGGGCCGGGGCGGAGAACAGCCGCACAGCCTCCTCATAACGCCCTCCGTCCTCGATGATGAACGCCTTGAGCATCTCAGCCGCCCCGCAGAGTATCTCCCTGCGGTCAAGCGTGGACAGGAAACGGGTGTCCACATGCGTAAACTCGGGACGGGCGAACGTGCCGATCATGTTTTTGAGGCCGTCCACATTGACCCCCGTCTTGCCGCCGTGCGCCGCGTCCACCATTGCCAGCAGGGTCGTGGGCACGAGGACAAAGCGTATTCCCCGCTTGTACACCGACGCGGCAAAGCCAGCCATGTCCGTAGTCACCCCGCCGCCCATGGCGATGAGCACTGCGTCACGGCCGGCCCCTGTCCTCAACAGGAAGCGGCAAATGGCCATCACCGATTCGATGGTCTTGTTGTCCTCGCAAGCGTTGATGCCGAGCCTGCCGCCGAGCGTGACCTCCTTTGCCAGCACATCGGCCCAGCTGCTGACATTGAGGTCATAGACCAGGTAGAGATTGCTCCAGCCCGCCAGCTTTTTGGTCAGAGACTCCAGCATCACCCGACTACAGTAGCCTCAATGACGCCTTCGGATGTCTTGAGGTCAGCATAGAATGCCGCTACAGCCGTCCGCACATACGGGGTGAGCCACAGAAGCCCTATCCCTGCCGTCAGCATAGAGAGCAGGAACCACCCTATGAATGTCAGATAGAGGTAGAAGAGGTCAAACTTGTGCCCTTTCATCATCAGCTTGCTCGTCCGGATGGCCTCTGAAGCCGACAGCTCGGGATGCTCCATCAGGATGTAAGGGGTCATGGAGTAGGAGAAATACTTGATGATTCCGGGGATGATAAACAGCAGCGACCACAGGAATATCTTGATTCCCATCAGGAGCATACCCCAGACATAGTGCGAATAGTTCTTGAAGGGGAGGCTGAACGTGTTGGAGATGAGGTTCTGGTCACCGTCCTGGTACAGCATTCTGTACGCATTGTAGAATCCCAGCTCCAGCGGGTTCAGCGCCAGAATGGTAAGCAGCAGGCTCAACAGGCCGTAAGCTCCGGAAGATGAAGGATTGTCCGGGTTGGCCAAGACAGTGGGCAGGCAGCTGACAACCAGCGCCACCGCAATATACACTATGGTGCAGACCACCGCACCGGGCCAATTGCCGCGCAGGGTGTTGCGAGCGGCGAGCCTGAGTTCTGAACTCTGTTTCATTGCTTTGTTTTTAAGGTTGGTTTATCTGTTTTCCGTTATCTTGCGAAGAGCGCATATACAGCCGACCCGGATCCGGACATGGACGCGTACACGGCCCCGGCCTCATAGAGGCTCGCCTTGATGCGTGCCAGCTCCGGATGCAGAGGGAAAATGACATCTTCAAAGTCGTTATGGAGGCGGCCACGCCACATTCCCACAGGCATCCTCGCGATGTCAGCCAGGCCGAGCGGCTCCGTCTGCGCTTCATCCTCCTCCCCGGGCGCGTCGCCAGCGGCGTTCTGTGCGGCTGTGTCCAAGTCATGGTAGGCCTGAGCTGTGTTTACGGAGATGCCCTCAGGAACTGTGACCTTGATCCTGTAGCCCGACAGGTCAATCTCGACAGGCGCCAGCACCTCCCCGCGCCCGCTGGCCAGCATCGGGCGGTTGTAGACAAAGAATGCGCAGTCACTGCCGATCTGCGCGGCGTATGACGCCATCTCCTTGTCATTCAGCCCGAGGGAGAACATCTTGTTGAGAGCCTTGATAACAAATGCCGCGTCGGCAGACCCGCCTCCAAGCCCCGCCCCTACAGGGATGTGCTTGGTGAGTCGTATCCGCACCCCCGGGATGTCAAAGTCCTGCTTGAGCAAGTTGTATGCCCTGACTGTCAAGTCCTTGTCCGCCGGCCATGGCAGGCTGTCGCTGATCAGCGTCGCCCCGGAGCCGTAGTCCGGAGTGATTTCGATGAGATCGCTCATGCCTGTGTATGGCACAAACAGGGTCTCAATGTTGTGGAACCCGTCTTCCCGGCGGCCCAGCACACGGAGTCCCAGATTGATCTTGGCGTTGGCGTAGAGTATCATAGGCTTGCGAGCGCGTCTAGCGCCATTTTGCGTGTACGGGCATCCAGACCTTCCATCACCGGGGATACAAATGACAGCATCTGCAAATACTTGGCTTCATCCTCCGGAATGCCTCTGCTGCGCATGTAGAAGAGTTCATCCCCGTTGAGCCGTCCCACGGTCGCGCCGTGCGAGCACTCCACATCGTCAGCGTATATCTCAAGCTGGGGACGGGAGTCCGCCGTGGCCGTGTCCGTCAGGAGGAGGCTGTGGTTGGCCTGATAGGCCTTGGTCTTCTGGGAGTCCTGGCGCACATGGACAAGACCCGAGAACGACGCCTTTGCCTGTCCTCCCACAATGCCTTTGAACAGCTGGTTGCTGCGGCTGCGGCCGGCATTGTGGTTGACCGTGACATTGATGTTCACCCTTTGGGATCCTCCGCAGAGATACAGCCCCCGGATGTCTAGTTCGGCGCCCTCGCCGTCTATGTCAACGCCGATGGCGCAGTCGCAGTCAGCTCCCGGCAGGACAAGTACGGTCATCGCCAGGCTGTCGCCCTGTCCGAGGGATACGCGGGGCATCACGTCCCGTCCCGCTATGTATGTCTCGCGGCGGGTCATATCTCTTCGAATCCTTTTTCTTCGATGAGGTCGGCCAGATCCTTGCCGCCGCTGCGGACTATCCGCCCGTCCTTGAGGACATGGACACGGTCGGGGACGATGTATTCGAGCAGCTTGTGGTAGTGGGTGATAATGACGATGGACTTGTCGGGTGTGCGCAGGGCGTTCACCCCGTCGGCGACAATCTTGAGCGCGTCCACATCCAGCCCGCTGTCCGTCTCGTCGAGTATGGCGAGTACAGGGTCGAGCATGGCCATCTGGAATATCTCGCAACGCTTCTTCTCTCCGCCGCTGAATCCGACGTTGACTTCGCGGCGGGCGAACTCCCCTTTCATCCCGAGCATCTTCATCTTCTCTTTCATCAGGCGGAGGAACTCCCCAGCCGGCATGTCCTCAAGGCCGGCGGCCCTGCGCCCCGCATTCACCGCTGTCTTGATGAAATTGGTAATGCTCACCCCGGGAATCTCCACAGGGTACTGGAAAGAGAGGAATATCCCAGCCCATGCCCTCTCCTCCGGGAGCATAGAGAGCAGGTCACGCCCGCGCCACGTCACGCTGCCGGCAGTGACCTTGTAGTCCGGCTTGCCGGCCAGCACGGCGGAAAGGGTGCTCTTGCCAGCCCCATTCGGCCCCATTATGGCATGCACCTCCCCTGGGCCGATATGCAGGTCAATCCCCCTTAATATCTCCCTGCCCTCTACAGAGGCGTGCAAATCCTTTATCTCCAGCAAAATATCCTTGTTGTCCATTGTATTCAGACACTAAACAGAAACCGTCTCTGCGGCAAGGCCGCCGTAGTCGAACGCTATCTTGGGGCTATAGACATCCTCGCCTATATCCTGCGCCTTGAGATTCCTTATGTCCACTACAGCCCCATATTCTATGAAATTATTGAAAAAGCGTCTGGTTTCACCGCCCCAATAGACAAGGCAGCAAGCCATAGGAGCTCCCTTGCCCATATCCCGGCCATGCTCCCAGAACCGCAGCCTCGTGTCATACAGAAAACAAATTGCGGACGCTCTCCCGAAAACATATTTCTTCCAATGCCCAGTGTTTGTGGCAACGGGAACAAGAGCAATGACCTCCGATCCCTGTTGCTCATTTGCAAAGGCGCACTTTGCCAGCCAATCCTTTATGGTCGTACCCCTCAACCTGTCCGCGCCATACGGGGGATTGACATATATGGTATCTGCCGTCCAAGATTCTTTCAGCCCGTCATGTTCAGGCAATGCATATTCCAGATCGGCCTTTACAATGGAATATTCATTTGAGCAGGGGTCCAGCCCGATATGTCCATTCCAGAACTTCTTGATGGCGTTGACATATTTTGGAGGCGTGCACCAGCTTTGGCTCAATGTGTTGACGTGTCTTCCGGCTGTCATGGCATATTCCTCCTTTCTTTGTTTTTTAATTTGTATAAGGTATCCTTCAAGTCTGCAACAGTCCTGCTGGCCGGCGCAATCACATTGAACCAGTCCTCAATCCTGCCGCGATTGGCCGAAAAATAAGAACACAGCGCGATGTGAGCTGCGAAGTCCATTTTTGTTTTTGTGAAAATGTTCGCTTTCTTGCCTTCTTTGTAGCTGTGCATGAACGCATTCTTGACAGGCAAATATTTTTCGTCCGGCTGCAACAGTAGCTCGGTCACGAAAGTTGACAACCCCTCATCAGACAGGAACAACAACCAGTCGTACGATTCTGCCAGCACTTTCAATTCTTTGTTCTGATTTCCGGAGGTGAACCAATTGCCATGGTTGCTTACCACCCCGACAGACAAGATAAAATACTCCGGAATGATTTTGCCCCGGATGATTTCTTCCAGAAAATCATTATACGGCTTAACGACAGGTATTCCATTCTCATACAGAAGCCCATAGCGATTGCCTCTCTCATCTCTAATCTTTTGCAAGGCGGACGTCACCTGCGCGACATATGCCCCTTGTTTTGCTTTCTCTATCGTTTGTGGCCCTTTCTTGTTTCCTTCTTCCACTCCGACCCGCTTGCATTCGAACATGGCATAGGCCTCGGCAAGTTGCAAGTTTGCTGTCACCTTTGCCAGCCCGTCATTCAAGTCTGAAAGGTTAGCTGTGATCAGTTGCCTGTTGTTTTCGGCTAGCACACAGGCATTTCTGACAACATTGTTTTTGTCTAGTACTGCATTGTTCTTCTTGTCCGTCCCCGCGACAAATTCTTCCGGCAACATGAATAGCACTTTAGAAGAAGTCACCGGACTTGTAACCTCCAAATCCACTTGCTTGAGGACGGGGTGCAATGTGAATTCCACATTATGCGTGACGGCGCGGTTGCCATACTCAGGCAGGCTCCGCTCAATGGCTATGCTGCCTGCCAATCCCCATTCCCGCAACAGATAAAATGTTATTATCTCCACCAAAGTGCCCAAAGAGCGCCCTGCCGCCTTCTTTGCGTCAGATGCATAAGAAAAAATGCCTTGGCCGAGTGCCTTTTGCAAATTGTCTATAGAGTTGTACATGTCCTATCGAAGTGTTGTCTGTCATCCAACCGTGCCCTCGAGGGAGACGGAGAGCAGTTTCTGCGCCTCTACGGCAAATTCCATCGGGAGGCGCGAGAGGACTTCCCGG
>CAZKVW010000034.1:18245-21238 GCA_964556285.1 uncultured Muribaculaceae bacterium | reverse complement strand
CGGAGGCTGTCCATGCGGCGGGAACGGCCACTGCGGACAGCGCCGCCATTGCCAAGCTGGACGCCATGCTGTCCGAATATGCCGCCGCCATTGAGCCGCTTGACCCGGAGGACAAGTCGGCGGAATGTGATTTCATCATTTCAGCTTGCACTGACGCGTCCCTTCGGGCGCATACCGCAGCATGGCTGCTGGAACGCTATATGGACAGCAGCCTGATGGGGGACGAGGCCGTGGCGGTGGACATTTACGACAGGTGGGTGGCGGAAGGCAAGGTGACGCTCCCCGAGGGCATCAGGCGGCAGGCGGAGGTGTTCGCCATGTTCAACCGGGAGTCTCTCATCGGCAAGACCGCTCCGGTG
This sequence comes from uncultured Muribaculaceae bacterium, assembly GCA_964556285.1. Lineage (GTDB taxonomy): Bacteria > Bacteroidota > Bacteroidia > Bacteroidales > UBA932 > Cryptobacteroides. Next base: position 20,879 of record CAZKVW010000034.1, on the reverse strand, counting down.
CTGACACTGGAGACAATGCAGGGGGAGAGCGCGGAAGTCCCATCCCGGAGCGGACGACAGAGTGTGTTGTACTTCTATGACACCAGCTGCGCCAAATGTAAGGTGGAGAGCATCCTGCTCAACGCGTGGATACAGGATGCCCAGGTGCCCATCACCGTATATGCTATATACACCGGTGTTGACAAGGAGGACTGGCAGGGCTATGTCAGCGAGAGATTCAGCTCCAGTAACGGGATGGTGGAGCTGGTGCACTGCTGGGATCCCGGCAGGGACAGTGACTTTGTCCTGCACTATGGCGTGACGGCAACGCCCAGGATGCTGCTTGTGGATGAGCAGGGAGTCATCCGGGGGCGGCGGCTGACGGTGGAGGCTCTCGGGCAAGTGGTGGCTCTTGGCGAAATGAGGCGCGAGCTGCATGCCCGCACCCCAGCTGGCAGCGTCATTCCGGACATCAGCCTGCGGGGGACGCTGCTCCGCAAGGGTTCACGCTCGGAGGGAGTGTACAATCTGCGGCACGTCGGCGGGAAGCGCAACTACATCGTGTTCTACACGGAGGGCTGCGCCAATTGCAAGTCCCAGCTGGCCGCAGTCGAAGCCGCCCTCGGGAGGCGCGACCGCGCCCTGCTCATAGATGTGGACAGCATCATCGCGCAGGACAGCGCCATGGCGGAGGAGCTGTTTGACACGTTTGACTTGAGAGTCATGCCGTATATCATGCTGACAGACAGGCGCGGGCGCATCTTGGACAAATACCTGTCACTGTGACTCCATCGGAGGCCATGCTGGCATGATGCAATGCAAGGTCGGCCCGGCAGCCTGCGGGATTTTGCTTTTTTTGCGGGTTTTGTGTATTTTTGTCCTGTTATGGACAATTCAAGACGTGATTTCATCAAGAAGAGCATTGTGGCGGGGGCTGCTGTCCCCCTGCTCGGCACTTCTGCCCTCTCTGCACAGGCGGCAAGCAAGCGCAAACCACGGAAGCGTTCGCGCCGGGTGCTGATTATAACATTTGACGGCATACGGGTGGACGGTCTGCAGCAGGCGCACACTCCCAACATTGACTCGCTCATAGCAGGCGGGTCATCTTCCATGAAGACGAGGGATGTGATGCCCTCCATCACCATGCCCAACTATACAAGCATCCTCACCGGCTCCGACCCGGAACTGACAGGGGTGGGAGACAACGAATGGCTGGTGGACAACCACAAGCTGCCTCCCATAGCAGCTGACGAGGACGGCTACTACCCTTCGGTTTTTAAGCTGCTCAAGGAGAATGGGGTCAAGACCGCGTTCCTGTGGAATTGGGAACCGTTAATCAATCCTTTCAACCAGAAATATATAGATGTGAAGCTGCATCAGGCGGAGCGCGGCTATGACAAGCTGTACGACAAGGCGTTTGAGTTCATGTCGGAAAACCGCGACACCCCGACCATGACATTCCTGTATACGGGGCACACCGATCACATCGGACATAGGCACTCATGGATGTCTCCCGAGTACCTGCGCTCGATAGAGGAGGGGGATGCCAAAGTGGGCGAGCTCTTCGGCAAGATGCGAGAGGCCGGGATATTCGATGACACCCACATTTTCTTCATCACCGACCACGGCGGGCACAACAGGGGACATGGCAAGGTCTGTACGGAGGACATGATAGTCCCTTGGGTGGTGTGCGGCCCCGGCATCAAGCGCGGCCACGTCATAGAGGAGGACAATTTCACCAAGAACACCGCCTCCACAATCCTCAGCCTCTTCGGACTGGAGCAGCCAGAGTATTGGACTGGCGTCACCCCGGATATTTTTACCCGCAGGAGCCGCTGACGCAAAGGCGTCGCAGGCAGTCATCCGCAGTGCGGATCGGATTCAGATGTTGAGGCCGTCGTATGCCGGGTGGACGTGAGGGGGCAGCTCGGCAGCGAAGTCCGTGTACTTGGGCAGCTCATGCGAGAGGTGGGTGATGTATGACTCTTTGGCTCCCACCCTTTCAAAGAAAGCCAGGGCCTCCGCCAGCGAGAAGTGCGCGTAGTGCCCTTTCCTGTTGACGCAGTTGATGGTCACGGCATCTAGCCCTTTGAGCTTGTCCAGCTCGCTGTCGTCGATGAGATTCATGTCCGTGAGGTAGGCTATGTTGCCGAAACGGAATCCCAGTACTGACAGGTCCTTGACCTTGTGATGCCAGCCCTGGATGGGGATGACCTCCACCGGCGGCACTGTCTCCACGCCTTGCGGCTCCTTGTACCCGTAGCCCTTGCCGCTCTCCCAGACGAGAGTCCGCTCCGAAGAGTTGGAATGCACCAGGAACGGATGCTGCCCGTCGATGGTGTGCATGTGCCACTCCGGGGCGCCGGGATACCTCGGCTCCGCGAACGCGTAGCTGTACTCCCGCCGCAGCGAATCCTCCACGTATCGTTCGCAGAAAATGTTGACAGGCTTGCGCTCGATATAGTTGAACGAGCGGGTGTCGTCAACGCCTCCCGTGTGGTCCCTGTGGTTGTGGGTCAACAGGATGGCATCGAGGTGGCTCACATCTGCGCGGAGCATCTGCATGCGGAAGTCCGGCCCCGCGTCCACCACGATGGTCAGCCCTCCGTATTCGACGAGGGCGGAGGAACGCAGGCGTTTGTCTCTGGGGTCAGT
>CAZKVW010000034.1:0-18145 GCA_964556285.1 uncultured Muribaculaceae bacterium | reverse complement strand
GCCCTCCGTATTCGACGAGGGCGGAGGAACGCAGGCGTTTGTCTCTGGGGTCAGTGGATGCGCAGACCCCGCATTTGCAGCCGATTATGGGGACTCCTTGGGATGTGCCCGTCCCGAGGAATGTGAGTTTTGCCTTTGCTGTAGCCATAGTATGCGGCAATTTACACAAAAAATGCGTAATTTTGTCCTCCTGTTGGTGACTCTCACTGTAACACCTTTATGATAAAGACAAAGAAATCTCTTTTTCTTGCCGCAGCTCTGCTGTTGGCAGCCTCGTCGCATGCGCAGACGACAAGGGAGGAGGTATGCTCGGATCTGGCCAAGGCCGGGGGGCTTTACTACGCCTATCCTGGCCCCCAGTCAGTGCAGACTCCCGCTCCCAAGGGCTACAAGCCATTCTACATCAGCCATTTCGGACGGCACGGCTCGCGCTGGGCCTCGGAGAAGCACGTCTATGCCGATGTGGTAGCGGCCCTGGACAGCGCCAAGACTCTCGGAGCGCTGACTCCTTGGGGGGAGGATGTGCTGCGCAGGTATTCTCTCGCATACGATGATGCCCGTTCGCGCTATGGGTCGCTGACCCCCAAGGGCTACGCCCAGCATCAGGGCATTGCCGAGAGGATGTACAGGTCTTTTCCCGAGGTGTTCAAGGGAGACGCCCATGTAGAGGCCAATGCCACCAGGGCGCCCCGGGTCACCGTGAGCATGATGGCGTTCTGCGACCGTCTCAAGCAGCTCAATCCCCGCCTGAGGATAGACGAGGACGCCAGCGTGCGCGACATGCCTTTCCTGCAGGTGCTCACCCGTGAGTCCGCCGAATACGAGAGGTGCGACTCCCTTGTGGCGGCGACAGAGAGTTTCCGCCTTGCGCACCTCCATCCCGACAGGCTCATGCACAAGCTGTTCAGCAGCGAGAGCTTCATCAGCTCCATTGATACCGTCCATCTGTATGACTGCATGGCGGAGGTCGCTCTCATCATCCAGAACACAGACCTGGACTTCGACCTCTACGACGTGTTCACCCCGGAGGAGCTTTTTGACAAATGGCAGATACGCAACTGTCTCTATTACACGACCAAGGGGAGCGACCCTGCTGGGGGCTACACCATTGTCTCCAGCGCGGTGCCAATCCTGCGTCATGTCATAGACAAGGCTGACGAGGCCATTGCCGGGGCCGATGTCGCGGCCAACCTGCGATTCTCCCACGACGCCTACCTCTCGCCGCTTTGCGCGGCCTTGCAGCTGGACGGGTGCAGGGGCGTTTCGTACAATCCTGACAAGTATTACGAGGTGTTTGCAGACTTCAAGGTCTCGCCCATGGGCGGCAACCTCCAGATGATATTCTACCGGAACAAGGGCGGCGACGTGCTGGTCAAGTTCCTGCTCAATGAGAACGAGGTCGGGACTCCGCTGGAGACAGACATCTGGCCGTACTACCGCTGGGATGAGCTGAAGTCGTATTATGTGTCCTACTACAACATGTTCTGGAGGCCGGATTATGAATAATAAGAAGATACTGTCCCTTGCGGCCGCTTCAGTGCTGGCCGCTGTCACACTGTCCGCACAGACTACGCGGGAGGAAATGTATGCAGACATCGGCCGGACGGCCGGGCTGCTGATGCCCTATCCCGGGCCGCAGCAGAAAGAGATGACCAAGCCACCCAAGGGCTACAAGCCGTTTTACATCAGCCATTTCGGCAGACATGGCTCTCGCCGTCTCACGAGCATCCGCACTTATGAGCGGGCAATGAACACCTTTGAGGCGGCGCATAGGGCGGGCGCTCTCACCCCTGCGGGTGAAGACGTCTCGCGGCGGCTGCGGGTGCTGTATGGCGAAGCGCACAAGCGCGTAGGAGAGCTGACAGAGCTCGGGGTGCAGCAGCACAATGACATCGCCGACCGCATGTACCACAGGCACAAGGGGGTCTTCCGCCCCGGGCGCAAAGTCCATGCGGCCTCGACAGAGGTGCCTCGCGTGATGATGAGCATGCGTTCGTTCTGCAACCGCTTGCGCGAATGCGAGCCCGAGCTGGACATGACCCTTGAAGCCGCCGGCCGCAGCAACACTTACACCAACGGCCTCACCAAAGAGGCGAGGGTGATGGAAAAGGCCGCCCCGTGGGGGGATGAGCTTGCGGCATTCTGTGACAGCCTTGTCCGTCCTGACAGGCTGATGGGACTGCTTTTCAGCGACCCGGAGTATGTCAGGAACAATGTCAATGCCAAGGACCTGATGACAAACATGTACAGCCTGGCCGGCATTTGCGCTGACACGCCTTCGGCTGGTGTCTGCCTGTACGACATCTTTACTCCCGAGGAGCTGTACGACCTCTGGCAGAGGGGCAACGCCTCTTATTATGTCACCAAAGGGCCCAGCCCCAAGGGCGGCAAGGTCATGCACGAGGCGGCCCGTCCGCTGCTGCAGGACTTCATTGCCAAGGCCGACTCGGCCATTGCGGACGGGGGCATAGCCGCCGACCTGAGGTTCTCGCACGACTCGCGCCTGGTCCCGCTGGCTACAATGATGCAGCTCGGCCCGTCACGGGGAGTGACGGAGTCATGGGACGACATAGCGTCGGTGTGGTGCAACTACAAGATTTCCCCGATGGCGGGCAACATACAGTGGGTGTTCTACCGAGACAAGAGCGGCGACGTGATAGTCAAGTTCCTCCTCCAGGAGGCGGAGGTGGACATCCCGGTGGAGACGGACATCTATCCCTACTACCATTGGGAGGATGTCAAGGAGTTCTATTCGAACCAGTACAATATCTGACCCATCAGGGCCGTCAGGGTCTCCCTGTCCGTGACAGTCTCCAGCGGGAACCCTATCGACACGGCCTTGTGGTCACGGGAGTTATAGGCGACAGCGGCGGATACGCCGCTGTCGGCGTATCTGAGCACGGTGGAGGCCCTTGCGGACGCGCTGCCTATCCCGTCCGCGTTCTCGGCGCAGTACACCGGCGCGGGGCCCCAGACGCTGTTGTAGCGCACCGTGCCGATATAGTCCTTGAGGTCGAGCTCGTTGTTGCGCACAGGCCGCGCCGCCCCGCCCCTCTCATGCCCGGATACCCATTTCCAGCCGAGCACGTCCCTGACGAACCTTGCGCTCTGCTCGGTGTAGGAGCTGTCCGCTGCAAAGGGATAGACACCTTCATGGATGTCCGAGCCGATGTATGCCCCGGACACTATGAGGTTGCCTCCGCCCGAGGCAAAATCCCGAACACGCTCGCGGAGCTTCTCCGGCCAGACCCTGTAGCGGACGGGAGCGTCCGCCCTGCCTGTCACAGTCCCTGTCTGCTTGCCGCAGAGCATGTCAACGGCGAACGCGCCGTCGGCGAGGCTGCTGTCGCGCTGCCATGCGTCCCTGCTGGCTGATGTCACGCTGTAGCCGGCATCCATCAGGGCGCGGGCGTGCAGCCGCACGAGGTCAAAGCTGTTGCCAGGGATGACCGCGCCCGCCATGTCGCTGCCGGAGGCCCCGAATCCGGCGTTGTCATTGCCGAGGTATGGCTTGCTCCTGTCAAACTCGTACTGTCCGCCTATGCAGCAGATTTCTTCCCCGAGGGGGACTCCGTTGTCCCGGATGCCGTCAAATCCGGCGTATTCCTGCGAGTCAAACCACGACGGCGCGGCCACGCGGTCAAAATTGTTGACGACGAGCACCTGCTTTGCGTCCTGTGCGGGCCGCCCGGCGCAGAGAGTCTCGGAGGGCAGGCTCCGTCCGCCCTCATTGACGGCTATGACCCTGAAACTGTACAGCTTCCCCTCCTCTATCGGCACGTCAGCATGGCTGCGCTTGACGCGGATGCCCTCGTCGAACGTCCTGTCATCCACCCGTGTCTGCAAGATGTAGCTGTCCGGGCCTGCGGTGGGCTCCAGCGGGTCATTCACAGGAGTCCAGCTGACTCTGGCTCCCTTGGCGGTCATGGTGACTGCCAAGTCCTTGACCGGCAGCGGCTGCACGACGTACGGCACGACATAGGACTGGCTGAGGTACTTGAGTATCCCCTTGTATACAGCGCGGCTGACGCACATCCTGAATGCGGGGTCAAGCCCGTAGCGCATGTCGTTGAAGTTCTGGTGCGAGAGCAGCTCCAGCAGCATGGCCGGGACTCCGGTGGTGCGGGACTCGCTGTATGAGCGGTCCCATAGGCCGCGCCTTGTCCATGAGGAGTCGTAGAGAGCCCTGATGTCGTCCACCACCTGTGTCTGGACATAGTCCGCGTATGTGCGTGAAGTCCAGCGGCTGCGCCCGCTGGGGAATTTGTCGCTGCCATCGCATTTGAGGGTGTAGATGGACAGAGTGCCTATGGTGGAGTCGCCCTGCGCCTGGCCGGCGTCCGTGTGGAATCCGAGCGACAGGTCTATGGGGACGCCCTTGTCCTCGGCCATGTGCCTGACCCATGCCCCTCTGGAGGCGAACTCGCGGGTGTATTCGTCATCCCACTGCTTGGTGACGGAGGTGTCGATGCCGGCCCATTGCATGGAATACAGCGCTCCCTCGGCAAATGCGGGCAGACCCGAGAGCTCCTCCTCCCCTGGAGCGTCCGCAAGGCCTCGCGCCACCTTGCCCATGCCGCCTCCAAAGCGTGTCGCGTCGGCTGTGACCACGCTGCCCGGGACATGAGCGCAGCCCTCCGGGGTCACGTTATCAAGGATGACAGACCCTTTCTTGTCGAAGTCGAATGTCCCCAGATACACCCAAGTGCCTCCGCCGATGGTCTGGTTGACGACAAACCGGGTCTTGCCCCCTGCATGCCTGACGGTGTAGCTGGCGCAGCTGCTGCTGCCCTCCACGGTCTTGTATGATATATATACCGCGCAACGCTCCTTGCCCGGGAACTCGGCTGTCCATACCGCCTCCGACCTGCCGCTGCCGCTCTTGCTCACGCACTTTGCCATTCTGGCACTGCCCATGGTGAACGGGTTGTCATCCGCCAGGTACCGCTCCTGCGCGTCCGCGAATCCCGTCCCGGCATCCTCCCAGCTGCCGCTCTCGGCATAGTCTCCGCTGCGCCTGAGGCGGAATCCCTGAGCCTTGTCTCCATTCGCGTCCGCCTCCCGCGTTCCGTCCGTACGGGTGAACGAGGGGTCGTTGTCCGCCACCACCTCGTCTGTGCAGGTGTCCCGTTCCCTGGGGGTGATGGTGTATGCCCCGGCATTCTCAAGCATGGGAATCAGCCCCTGCAGCACGTAGCTCTGGGTGTACATGTCCTCCACCGTCCTGAAGAGGGGGGCTCTCTGCCACATCCAGCGGCCGGTGCGGTCATTGAAGTACCGCCCGTGGCTCTGCCACAGCGCGATGACGCGCCCGTCCAGCCCCCGGGCGTATTTCGGGGCCCCGACACGGGTGACCCACTGCGCGGTGTTGCGGTCGTCCCCCCTGTAACGGAATTCCGTTGGCTGCCCGTCACGCGTCAGCTCGGGCGTGATAAACATGTTCAGAGTCTTGCCGTCCACATAGACCGCGCCGAGCTTGCAGCCCCGGAGCGACTCCGGCCAGCGGTCGCGTATCTCGTCACGGAACCATCCTATGTCCTCCCGCTTCCACGCGTAGTCCCCCAGAGTCCGGGTGAAGTAGATGTCCACGGTCTTCCCCTTTTTGAGGATTTTCTTCACATTGGGGTCGTTGCACGAATGGAAATGCTCGTCGAGGATGACTTTGAGGCTGTCGGTGAGAGGAGCGAACGCGGATTGCAAGGTCTCGGCGGCAAGGGACAGCGGCATGGCCGCCAGCAGCAGGCAGGGGAGCAGAAGCCGGCGTCTCATCAGCGCAGCCTCCTCCACAGGTATATGATTATGGTTAGGGCTGACCCGGCAGCGAGCGACAGGACATCGGCTCTGAAGTCCAAGGGGTCACGGCTGCGGTAGGAGGTAAGCCCCTGCCCAATCTCCGTGGCTGCCGCAATCACCGCCCCGAGCACAAACAGCGCGGCGGTCAGCAGCAGGGCCAGCCAAGGGGACTTGAGCTTGGCTCCGGCCGCGAAATAAGATAGCGGGACGAACGGGAAGAACATGCAGAAATGCACCACCTTATCCGTGGGTATGCCCAGTATCGTGGAGCTGACGCTCGGCATCTGGTCGAAATGCCCGAAGCACAGGTACACGACGACACCCAGGTAGATGACAAATATCAGCCTTGCGGCTATGATGCTGTCCTTTCCGTGCCTCATGTCTGTCAGAGTTGCTGCATGTCGTTGAGACGTTTGTAATAGCCGCCGAGGGCTATCAGCTCGTCATGCCGGCCTCTCTCCACTATGCGCCCCTCGTCCATGACGACAATCTCATCGGCATTCTTGATGGTGGACAGCCGGTGGGCGATGGCCACGGTCGTGCGAGTGGACATCAGCTTCTCGATGGCGTCCTGCACGGCGCGTTCGGACTCGGTGTCCAGTGCGGCGGTGGCCTCATCGAGGATGAGCAGGGGAGGGTTCTTGAGGATGGCCCGCGCTATGCTTATCCTCTGCCTCTGCCCTCCTGAGAGCTTTGTGCCCCGGTCTCCCACCACGGTCTGGTAGCCCTCCTCCTTTTCCATGATGAAGTCATGCGCGTTGGCTATCTTGGCCGCCTCCACCACGCTCTCCATCGTGGCGTTCTCCACCCCGAAGGCGATGTTGTTGAAGATGGTGTCGTTGAAGAGGATGGGATCCTGGTTGACATTGCCTATCAGTGAGCGCAGGTCCCTGATGGAGAGGTCGCGTATGTCCGTGCCGTCGAGGCTGATGCTGCCGGCCGTAACGTCGTAGAACCTCGGTATCAGGTCTACGAGGGTGGATTTGCCGGCCCCGGAGGCTCCGACTATCGCGATGGTCTTGCCTTTCGGAATCAGCAAATTTATGTCATTGAGCACCTTGCGCCCGCTCTCATACTCAAAGTCCACTCCGCTGAACCGGATGCCCTCGCTGAAATCCTGCACATGCACCGGCGTTGAGGGCTCCTTGATCGGATTCTCCGCCTCCAGGATAGCGTTGATGCGGTCCATCGAGGCCATTCCCTTGGGAATGCCGTACGCCGCCTTGGAGAGGTCTTTGATGGGCTGGATGACGCTGTAAAGGATGGCCATGTAGGAGATGAATGTCGGGGCGTCTATGTTGGAGGTGCCGGCTCCGAGGATGAGCGATCCCCCGAACCACAGCACTATGGCTATCATCACGCTGCCGAGGAACTCGCTGACCGGGTGCGCGCTCGCCTGGCGCGTGGCGACCTTGTTGAGCTTGGAGCGCATCGCCCCGGTGGTCTTGTCAAAACGTGCCGCCATCTTGTCCTCGGCTAGGAACGCCTTGATGACCCTGAGGCCTCCGAGAGTCTCCTCCACCTGGCTCATGGTGTCGCTCCAGTACCTCTGCGCCTCACGCGAACGCGCCCTGAGCTTGCGCCCTATCGCGCTCATCACAAATATCATTACCGGGGCGAACACTATGGTGAACACGGTCAGTTCCCATGACATGATGAACAGCACCCCCATGTAGATGATGATGAGGATGGGGTTCTTGATGAGCATGTCCATCGTGCTCGTGATGGATGTCTCCACCTCGTTGACATCCCCGCTGATACGCGCCTGTATGTCGCCTTTGCGGGCCTCGGAGAAGAATCCTATGGGCAGGGAGAGTATCTTGCGGTAGATCTCCATCCTCATGTCCTTGACAATGCCGGTGCGGATGGGGATGATGATGCCCGCCGCCGCGAAATAGCAGGCCGTCTTGACTAGCACGATGGCGCAGAACACCACGCACATCATCATCAGCACGTGGCTCGCCCCGTCCCTCTCCACCAGCACGGACATGTACCAGTACACGTTGTTTACGATGTCCTGGAACCCGGAAATGCTCTCCCGGGGTATCAGCTCGTAAGTCCTGGCGTCCCCCGTGCGGAACACTATCTGCATGATGGGTATCAGCAGGGAGAACGAGAACACGTTGAGTATTGCGGACAGTATGTTGAAGAATACGGATCCGGTGAGGTATTTTAGGTAAGGTGAAATGTATTTCACCATCACTTTCCAGAATTGTCTCATCGTCTTGTGCGCTACAAAAGGTATGTCATCCGGTCGAGCCAGTGGTATATCAGCATGGTGCGCCGGCGGAGCACTTGCCAGTCTATCTTGTCGGGAGTGTCGGTCTCCTTGTTGGTGTCCATCGTGATGCCGGAGGTGAACATCACGCTCCTGACCCCTCCTTGCAGGAACGGCCTCTGGTCGGAGACCTTGTTGAGGAAAAGGTCGGTGAATGACTTGCTGCCGTAGTAGTTGAGCCCTATGTCCAGCCTGGCGTCGGTGTAGTTGTTGACCGCTGTCAGCTGCTGCTTCATAAAGTCGTTGCCGCCGAGCATGATCATGTAGTCGCCGCGTCCGGGCTTGAGAGGGGAGGCGGAGCTGCCGAGAATGTCGAGGTTGACCACGGCCGTGAGGTTGGACGGGCGTATCGTCCTGCCTGTCAGGGGATCCCTGATGTCGCCGCTTCTGAACGCCTCCCAGAGGGACTTGGAGCCAGCCATGTTGAGCTGCTTGGCGTCCAGGCCGACAAATATGATGTTCTTGTCTATGTATCCTCCGCGCCCGGAGACGGCCGCGGAGAACATCTTGGCAAGGGCCAGCATCACCGCCACTCCGGAGGCGTTGCTGTCAGCCCCCGGATAGACCTTGCCCTCCAGGCAGCCTATGCCGTCATAGTGCGCCATCACGAGGATGTACTTGCCGCTGCCTTTGCCGCTGGCGCTCGGCACCATGCCTATGACGTTGCGGCAAGCCCTGCCTCCGCAGTCAAAGCTGCTGACAAAAGACCCCTTGCCGGACATCGGCGTCAGCCCGTAAGTGCCGAAGAGGTGGCAGATGTGCATCGCAGTCTCGCAGCCGCCCCGCGTCGCGCTGGCCCGTCCTCCGCAGAGCCCCCCGCTGAGGTACTCCACCTCCGTGCGCAGGCTCTCTTCTGTGGTGAGGGACTTGGCGGCGCTGATGCACTTCATCCGGTTGAATACGGACTGCCCTGCGGCATCCCGCAGGCCGTCTGCGGCAAAAGCCGCGGCCGTGGCGAGCAGGAGGAGCAATATTTTTTTGTGCCGTTTCACCTTTCGGCTCGAATTGTGCTATATTTGCGATACATCAATCTCGCAAAGGTAACAATTTGGACGCACAATCGGAAATGCGCACGTTCTCTGCCGGGGCTGTCCCCAAGTTCGCAGCCGTCATGCTGCTGGCCTTGTTTGCCGCCGTGCAGACGCTCTCGGCGCAGTATGACAAGGACGTGTTCTATTTCCGGGGGCGCAACGCTCTCGCAGACGGCAAGTACGCCGCTGCCATAGAGAATTTCAACATCCTTGCGCGGCTGGACACGACGGACTACTGGACATTCTTCTTCAGGGGCATCGCCAAGTACAATCTCGGGGACATCCGGGGGGCGCAGCAGGACTTCGACACTTCGGTGAGGCTCGACCCGGTGTTTACCAACGGCTATCACTACAGGGCCATCACCAAGAGCCGTTTCGGGCATTACGACGAGGCTCTCCAGGACTTGCAGACCGCAATCAGCCTGCGCCCCGGCACCATAGGGCTGTATTTCAGCAGGGGAGTCACGTATTTCCTGGCCAGACGCTTTGACGAGGCGGTCGCGGATTTTGACAGGTACATCCGCAAGGAGCCCAAGGATCCATCGGCCTATCTCAACCGGGGGGCGAGCTGGCTCTACCTCGGTGACACGCTCAAGGCCCTTGAGGACTACAACCGAGCCATCAGGCTGGACAGGCATGAGCCGGAGGGCTATATCCGGCGCGGACGGCTGCTGGCCTCGCAGGGCAAGTACGCTGACGCCATCGCGGACATGGACATGGCCATTTCCATCGACTCCACCAACACGTTCGCTTATTTCAACCGTGCCCTGATGCGCTACGAGACCCAGGACTACAACGCCGCGATGTCCGATCTCAACAAGGTGCTGCAGGAGGATCCGGGCAACGCGCTCACCCTGTACAACCGCAGCCTCATCAGCGCGCAGGTCGGCAACTATGAGGACGCGCTCTCGGATATGGACAGGGTGATCAACATCAACCCGGGCAATGTGCTCGCGTACTTCAACCGGGCCGCCATATTCATGGAGATGGGCCGTTATTCCGATGCCTTGGAGGACTATGACAAGGCCATCTCCCTGTACCCTGACTTCGCCAAGGCATACATGAACCGCTCCTATGTCAAGAACCTGCTCGGCATGCGCGAGGAGTCGCGCAAGGACTATGACACTGCGCAGCGCAAGGTCGCCGAGTACAAGGCCGCCAGCTCCTCGGACAGCCTGGCGTTCGCCGACACCACGCGCAAATACAGCTCCCTGCTGGCTCTGGATGCTGATTTTGCCAAAAAGGACTTTGACAATGAGCTCTTGCAGAACAGGGACATCGACATCCGCTTGAGGCCGCTGTACAGGTTCCGCCTGACTTCCGAGGACGCAACGCGCAGCGTCGCCTTGCGCACCCGCTACGAGAGTCCGCTCGTGGACCGCTTCATCAAGGAAATACCCGTGTCTGTTGCGGTGTCCAACACCGACACCCTCCCGCCTTTGGATCTGTCAGAGCTCTCGCTCTCCAGGCTGCTGGACTCCGCCAAGCCAGCAGTCCGGCCCGCCGAGGCCGCTTTCTCACGGGGACTGCTACATGTCCAGAACAAGCAGTACAATTCCGCGCTGGACAGCTACGACACCGCTGTGCGCGAGGCTTCTGACAGCTCGTCCAGCTCCGGCTACGGGGCGTACTACAAGGCATTCTACCTGATGAACCGCGCTGCCCTGCGTTCGGAGATGATTGATTTTATCAACTCCATACAGAGCAACGTGCAGACCCTGACCATGGATGACAAGGGCGCGACCCGCGCACGTGTGGGCGGGGACGTGAGCAACGACTATGATTATTCGGAGGCGATATCCGACTTGCAGGAGGCGGTCAGGATTGTCCCGGACGTGGCATACCTCCATTATGACCTCGGCAACCTATACTGCCTGTCCTCGCAGATGATCAGTGCCATCGGGAGTTATGACGAGGCCATCCGGCTGTATCCCTACATGGGCGACGCCTATTTCAACAGGGGGCTGGTGCTCATCTATCTCAAGGACAAGGACAAAGGCTGCATAGACCTGTCCCGCGCCGGCGAGCTTGGCGTGGCAGATGCTTACGGGGTGATATCCAAGTATTGCGAGGAGGGGGACGGCCTGTGATGACGGGGGAGAGGCGGATTTTCTTCAAGAGTTTCTCCAGCGGCAGCTGCGGCAACTGTTATGCGCTCGGTGTGCGAAGCGCCGGCAAGGTGGAGGGATGTGTGCTGATAGATGCCGGGGTCAGCCGCCGGCGTGTGCTGCGGGAGATGCGCTCGGAGCGTCTCGGGCCGGGTGACGTGTCCGGCATACTGCTCACCCATGACCATTGGGATCATGTCAGGGGGCTGGCTTCGTTCAACAAGTACGACCGCCTGCCGGTGTACGCGACCCGGGAGCTGCATGCGGCATTGTCCAGGCGGGGATGCGAGCTGGGCAATCTTGCGTCCGTCAGGCGGACGCTCCAGCCGGACGAGAGGACGGTAATCGTGCCCGGGCTGATAGATGCGGAGTGTTTTGTCGTCCCGCACGACGCCACGCAGACAGTCGGCTATGCCATATCTGTGGCGGGGCATGAGTTTGTGCTCATCACTGATTGCGGCCGTTTCACCGAGGATGCGTTGCGGCATGCCGCAGCGGCTGACACCCTCGTGATTGAGTCCAACTACGATGAGGATATGCTCGCGCACGGCCCCTATCCGCCCGAACTTCAGGACCGGATACGCGGCGGGCACGGGCACGCCAGCAACGCGGAATGCGCCGAGGCTCTCGGGCGCGTGTGGCATAAGGGTCTGCGCAACGTGTTCCTCTGCCACCTCAGCGAGCACAACAACACGCCCGACAAGGCGTTCCGCTCGGCGGCCGGCGCATTGGAGGCCGCAGGGCTTGATGCGTCTGCGGATGACCCGTCGGTATTTACGCGCAGCGGCGCCAGTGTCAAGCTGGCGCCGCTGCCTCGGGAATCGTGCTCCCCGATGTTTACTCTGGAGACCCTACTTTGACGGGGCGCGGAGCTCGCCCTTGCCGAGCACGTCGCGCAGGACGAGAGGCTCGTTGGTGGTGATGAATCCGATGCCCAAGTCCCTGAAAGCCATCATCGTGCTGTCCTTGTTGACTGTGTACACGTTGGAGGTCATGCCGAGCTTGCGGCATTCCTCGATGTATTCGGGGTGCTTTTTGAGTATTTTCTGCGAATAGTCAATGCCCTTGATCCCCTCGGCATGCAGCTCTGCGGGAGTCTTGTCCCCGTTGAGGTACTGGTTGTCAAACTCCGGGGCAATCTGCGCCAGGTAGCGGCTGATCTGGTGGCTGAACGAGATGAATATCACCCGGGACGGGTCGTAGAGGCCGTGCGCCTTGAGCGCGGCGACGGACTTGTCCGTGAGGATGACATTGCGGAGGCTGTCTTTCTGGTCCTTGAGTTCAAACACCAGTATGGTCGGGCTCTTTTCGCCCTGCGTCAGGTATTCGTCAAGCGTGGAGGGATGCTCTCCGTTGGCGAGGACGAGCGTCTTGAGGGTGTCGAGGTTGTGCTCCTTGATGACAACGCCCTGGATGTCTTCGTCGTGGTTGATGATAATTTGCTCATCGAGGGTCAGCTGCGCGTCAAATTCGCTGCCCCAGAACCCGGCCTCCTGCGCGGCCTTGAGCGAGGCTATGGAGTTCTGTGTGTTGCCGGCCTGCTCGCATTTCCAAAATCCCCTGTGGGCGACGATGCCCGTCTTGGGGCTGTTGTCCGCGCATGCCGCCAGGGCCAGCGCCGCAGCGGCGATTGCAAGTGTGTGCGTGAGTTTCATTGTGTCAGATACGTTTTAAGATGGATTCGGTCTGGGCCTCGTAGCCGGGCTTGCGCAGCAGGGCGAACATGTTGCGCTTGTAGGCCTCGACTCCGGGCTGGTTGAACGGGTTGATGCCGAGCACGTATGCGGAGATGCCGCAGGCGAACTCGAAGAAATAGAACAGCGAGCCGAGGTTGTACTCGTCGATGCGCTCCACGCTGACCTCTATCTGCGGCACTCCGCCGTCGATGTGCGCCACTCTGACCCCGAGCTGCGCCATGGCGTTGCAGTGCTCCACGTGCTGTCCTGCGAGGTAGTTGAGCTGGTCGAGATTCTGCTCGTCGGATCCTATCACCACGCTCCTGTTGGAATGCTCCACGTTGACGACTGTCTCAAACATCACGCGGCTGCCCTCCTGAATAAACTGCCCCATAGAATGGAGGTCGGCCGTGTTGGCCACGGAGGCCGGGTAGATGCCTTTGCCGTCCTTGCCCTCCGATTCCCCGTAAAGCTGCTTCCACCATTCGGCAAAATATGTGAGCTTGGGGTTGTAGGTGACGAGGATCTCCACCGCCTTGCCAGCGGAGCTGTGCAGCAGGTTGCGCATGGCTGCGTACTGCACGGCGGCGTTGTCCGTGCTGCGCTCCAGCAGGGCCTTGTGCTCGTCTGCGGCTCCCTTGAGCATGGCGCGGATGTCGAAGCCCGCCACCACGATGGGGAGGATGCCCACCGGCGTGAGCACCGAGTAGCGGCCGCCTACATCGTCCGGTACGACGAATGTGCGGTAGCCCTCCTGTGTCGCTAGGGTCTTGAGAGCGCCCTTGTGCGCGTCAGTGACGGCGACTATGCGCCTGGCGGCCTCCTTGGTTCCGTAGGTCTCCTCAATATATGCCTTGAAGATGCGGAATGCCACAGCCGGCTCGGTAGTGGTGCCGGACTTGGATATGACGATGACCGCCACATTTTTGCATTTGGCGAGGTCGAGCAGCTCGGCGAGATACTCCTCCGAGAGGTTGTTGCCGGCAAAGACCGTTTGGGGTGAGCCTTGCGGACGGATAAAGCTGTGGGAGAGGGCTTCCACGGCGCATTTCGCGCCGAGGTACGAGCCTCCGATGCCGATGGAGATGACGAGGTCCACGCCCAGCGTCTTCCAGTCGTCGCGCACCTTTTCGCACTGCGCTATCAGCTCTTCCGATGTGTCTTCCGGGAGGGACTTCCAACCGAGGAAATCGCTGCCCTCCCCGTTTCCTGACTGCAGGGTGTCAAACGCTTCGAGAGCCCTCTTGGCGTAGGCTTCGCAGTCAGCCTTGCTGACGAATGTGCTGCATCCGTCGATGTTGATTTTAACCATTGTTATTTGTTGTTAAGACGATTCATCTGCTGTGCGCCCGTCATATCAGGCTGGATAGCTCGGAGTATATCCTGCGCGATACCGGGATGTTGATGCCCATGGTGTCCAGCTCCGCCACTATCTGGTCATTCTTGTCCTTGCGCAGGGCCTTGACGTGTTTGGGGTTGATATAGTAGGACCTGTGGCAGCGGAAGAGGGAGTGCTCCTGGGCCACTTTCTCGATGGCTTTCATGGAGGAGCGCAGCTGGTAGTCCTTGACCCCGTCCACATCCTGCCAGTGGATGCGGATGTAGTTCTCTTCCGCGCTGATGTACAGTATCGCGGAGCCGCTGACGACGAGCTTGAGCTGCCGGTGGCTGTCGTGGAATCTCACGAGGTCGTTGGACTCAACCGGCACCCCGCGTTTGGAGATGTCCATGATGTCCAGAATGAGCGTGAGGATGAGATGCGGGAACACCAGTATCCCGAATGAATATTTGGCGCATCCGGACAGCTCGCCGAAGTAGGGCGTGCCTCCGCGCATGAGCGTCACGTACAGGGCCAGGAAGAATGTGGTGACTGTCAGTTCGCCCAGGCAGTACACTATGTATCCCCACCAGCTGCAGGATGTGAGCCTGTGCATCAGCGACAGTCCCGCCCTGCACAGCGCGATGCTGCCCATGACGATGCAGGACATGATGGTGACGTTGAAATGGAAGATCCCCCGCCCCATGTCCAGGCTCTCCTCCATGCCCAGCGGCGTGTACAGGAGCGCGAAGAGCAGGAAGAACAGCCCTGCGAACAGGACGTACCACACATGCGTCCATGGCTTGAAGAATATGTCAGGAATCTTGTCCATGCGCTGCGCAAATATAGTGACAAAATTCGGAATCGGCATTTTTCGTCACGGATATTCCGTTTTTGTCACGATTATGGCATTTTTCATGGCAAATCCGTCACTGTACTCACAATTGTTTCCGCCGTCCGTCCGGACGGCCTACCTTTGCATCCGTAAGACGAAAGCGATGACCCGCCGCTCAAAGGGCTTATCTCCGATGCTAGGCGGCGCTTCGCCAGAGGTCCTGAATTGGCGTGAGGGGCCTCGCTATACAGGCGGAGTTTTCGGAGGCCTTGCGGGTCGTGGTTTTTCCATTACTTTTTAGGAGGGAGGCTGACACTTGTGTGGTCAGCCTCATTTTTTTGTATGACAGCCAGCGGGATGGCGCGTGGAGGGCACCTCCACGACAAAATGGGACTGCGTTTGGATTGGCGGTGAGGGGGACATGAGCAGTCGCGTTTCCGGAAAGCCTTTTTTTTGTACATTTGTTCGTTGAGACATTCAAGAGGGCGATGAGACCGTACATACATAAGGTGAAGTACTACGAGTGCGACGGCATGGGAGTCACGCACCATTCCAACTATATCCGGTTTATGGAGGAGGCGCGGGTGGACATGCAGGACCGGCTGGGATATGGCTACGACAAGATGGAGGCGGACGGCATCCTGTCTCCGGTGGTGAGCGTGGAGTGCGAGTACAAGCGCCCGACCCGCTTCCAGGATGAGATCAGCATCGAGATACGACTTGCGGGACGCTCGCCTCTCAAGATACAGTTCGCCTATACCATGAGGGTCGGAAGCAAGGTCGTGTGCACCGCCCGCAGCACGCACTGTTTCCTCGACCGGGACGGACGCCCCGTGGCGCTGGAAGACCGATGCCCGGAGTTGCTGCACCGTATGGAGGAGGAGCTGGGAGGCTGACGCTTCCGGCAGATGATATGGTCGGACAGACGGCGTTTGCATCTGTTGGCGCCCTTTTCTGCATCAGAGGTCTGGCAGCGCTGCCTCCCAGTCTTTGACAAAGAGTTTTTTGCCCCTCTGGATGACCGTGTGGCCTTCCGCTTCGAGCCTTGCCCTCTGCGCTTCCGCCCCGCCGGGATATTTGGCGTTGAGCTCCCCGCCTGTCTTGAGCGTCCTCCAGTACGGGGTCTCGTCCTCCCCGCGCCTCTGATGGCTCGCCCATGCGGCGATTGAGACAAAGATGCCGGCAGTCATCGGTTCGGTGAAGTCCGCCCCGTTCTGCCTTGCCAGCATGTCCCTGATGCCGCCCACGGTGATGACCTTGCCCCAGGGGACTCTCTTCATCACCTTGTCATAGTCAAGCGGCGGCGCGAAGTACATCCTGTCCCCGCCATATCGGCTGATGGTCTTGGGGTCTGTGACAATCTTGATCTTGGGCATGTCCTTGCTGTCGCGGAGCATCGCGTTGAAATCTTTCTTCTCTTCGTTAGCCATGGCAGTTGCAATTTGTCCTGTACTTGTTGGCAAATATATACAAATCGTCTGACATCACAGCGAACGCCGCTACTTTTCACGTCTGGTACAATGGAATGGACTTGGCATGGCCAAAACAAGGAAAAATTATGGCCAAAACAGGGAATTTTATTTGGCCATTGTGCGGGTTTTTGAAATAATGTGCTATCTTGCGGCACAATTGATACTGGAAATGGGAGAGTACAAACCAAGAGTTGCGGACAGGGAACTGAAGCGGAAACTGGCCGGCATTGGAGCTGTCTTGATTGAGGGGCCGAAATGGTGCGGCAAGACCACGACCGCCGAACAGCAGGCCGCTACGGTCATTTATATGGATGACCCGCTGCATATGGAACAGAATCTCCGGATGGCCGACATTAACCCCAAGGCCTTGCTGGCAGGAGAGCCGCCGTTATTGGTGGATGAATGGCAGCTCGCTCCCAAATTGTGGGACACTATTCGTTTTGAAGTTGATCACCGAGGCGGAGCAGGACTCTTTATCTTGACAGGGTCTGCCGTGCCTGCAAAAACCGATGAGATACATCATTCGGGTGCGGGGCGATTTGCATGGCTTACGATGCGCCCAATGAGCTTGTACGAGTCGGGGGAGTCGACTGGCGAAGTGAGTCTGGAGGCATTGTTCAATATGCCTGAAAACATTGCGGGAGTCAATAAATTGACGCTTGATGACATGGCATTCTTGATTTGTCGAGGGGGATGGCCCCGCGCGACAATGCAGAGCAGGGATATTGCTTTGGACCAGGCGAAATATTATTATGATGCTGTGACACGCACAGACGTGTCTCGTGCGGATGGCGTGCGCCGCAATCAGGAACGGGTAAAACGGCTGATGCGTTCGTATGCCCGCCATCAGGGGACACCTGTCCCCTTAAGCACGATTGTCGAGGATATGCGTGTCAACGATAAAGAGACAAGCGACGTGAGTACCGTATCGAGTTATATCGAGGCCTTGAAGAAAATCTTCGTCATTGAGGACTCGCTTGCATGGAATCCCAATTTGCGTTCGAAAACCGCCATTCGTACCTCTGACACCCGTTATTTCGTTGACCCGTCGATTGCCGCTGCGGCATTGGGACTTGGCCCCAATGACCTGATTGGCGACCTGAATACGATGGGCCTGTTGTTCGAGACATTGTGCGTTCGCGATTTGCGTGTCTTTGCCAGTGCGCTGGACGGGCAGGTTTATCATTTCCGTGACAAGCATGGCCTTGAATGCGATGCTGTCGTGCACCTGCGGAACGGGAAGTTCGGACTCGTGGAAATCAAACTTGGAGGTGACCGGTTGGTTGAGGAGGGAGCAGCCACATTGAAAACGCTGGCTGACAAAATCGACACAGACCGGATGAAAGCCCCGTCGTTCCTGATGGTGCTGACCGCGACAGGCAAGTTTGCATATCGCCGTGCGGACGGGGTGTATGTCGTCCCCGCAGGGTGTCTCAAGGACTAAAATAGTGATGCCCGGCTTGCAATTTGCCGTGCTGTTTACCGACGGCCTCTACATCCGAATATCAAGGAACGCCATAAGCATTCGTGTCTGCTTGCGCCCGCCAGCCCGTTTGAAATGAGCCCCAAAATGCATAAATATTCTTATGGATTTTCCAAGTACCAAGGGAATTTTTTCAAGAGAGTTCATCACT
>CAZKVW010000033.1:6101-21493 GCA_964556285.1 uncultured Muribaculaceae bacterium | reverse complement strand
ATGTCAGTGGCAACGCTTTTCGGGGCGTTGTCACTGGCATTTGCCTCCATGCTGGGCGTCTCCTGCGGGGACGGCGACAAGGCCGCGTTTGACCCTGTCGTCAGCGTAAAGACCAATCCCGTGGAGAACTCCTCGGGCAACCAGTTCTTGTCCGTCACGGCGGACGGCGACTGGACTCTGCACTGTGGCGGCTCGTGGGTGAAGCTTGACCCGCAGCACGGCAGCGGCTCCAAGTCCAGCGTCATCCTCTCTTGGGAGGCCAACGCAGAGGAAGAGAGCCGCAGCGCTCTCATCACCCTGTACAACGGCAGCCGCCAGGACACCCTGACACTGGTGCAGAAGCCCTATGTGCCGTCCGTCACGCCTGACCCGGATCCTGACCCGGATCCTGATCCGGATCCTGATCCGACACCTGACCCCGACCCGACGCCAACCCCCGATCCGGACTCCAATGTCCCCGCGTGGCTGGAGCTGCCTGCGACAAGCTCCACGGACGGTTATGACTTCTTTACCCACGACATGAAGGTCGGCTCCGTGACCACGCGCAATTACTCGTTCTACTGGGACTACGACAACCTCGTGGCCAAGTGGGTCGCCTACCCCCTGTGCTCGTGGAATATCGGGTCCAGCGTGAAGCGCACTGACGCTTGGGGGCTTGACCCGCTGCTCTCCAGAGACAAGCAGCCCGTCCTGTACAAGGCGTACGCCAGCGGCAATGACGGCTGGAGGGCGCGCGGGCATCAGATTCCATCCGCCGACAGGCTGACATCGTACAGCTCCAACTCCATGACATTCTACTTCACCAACATGACTCCCCAGATCCAGGACGGGTTCAACGGCACTATCTGGGCGACTCTGGAGAGCAATGTCAGGAGCTGGGCAGGCAGGTCCGACACCCTGTATGTGGTGACTGGCTGCGTCACGGACGGCAGCACCAAATATTGCTACGACAATGACGGCAAGCGCGTGACCATCCCCACCGCATACTACAAGGCCGCCCTCAGGTACTCCAAGAGCTCAACAGTCGGCCACAGCGGCTACATGGCATGCGCGGTGTGGCTGGATCACAAGGAGTATTCCTCATCGAGCATCAATTCGGGCTACTCCATGTCCATTGCGGACCTGGAGAAGAAGCTGGGCTACAAGCTCTTTGTCAACCTGCCTGACCGCGTGGGAGAGGCGACCGCCAAGGTCATCAAGGAGGAGGATCCCGCCTCCGTCAGCTGGTGGTGGTAAAAAGGAGAAACGGCAACACGAAAAGTATATATAATATGCGATTATCCAAGAGGCTCTTTGCCGCAGTCCTGGCCGTCCTGCTGGCCATGCCTGCGCTATTTGCGCAAAGCGGCAGGCAGCACAGCTACGTGATAGGCTTCTACAACCTCGAAAACCTCTTCGACACATACCACGACGAGGGCAAGAACGACTACGAGTTCCTCCCCGACGGGGCCAACAACTGGACTGAGGCCAAGTACCAGAAGAAGCTCTCCAACATGGCGCAGGTCATCAGAGCCATGCGCGACGAGAACAAGGCCTGGCATGCCGTTCTCGGCATCAGCGAGGTGGAGAACCGCCACGTCATCGAAGACCTGGTGAGCGAGCCGGCCATCGCCGAAGCCAACTATCAGATAGCCCACTATGACGGCCCTGACCGCCGCGGGGTGGATGTCGCGCTGCTGTACAGGCCGGACGTGTTCAAGTTTGAAGAGAGCCAGTCCATCCCGTATGACTTCAACTCCAGCACCATCCTGTTCTCCATGAGCAAGGAGCAGCGGGACCTGTTCCGCACCCGTGACATTCTCATGGTGAGGGGGACGATTGACGGGGAGATGTTCGCGTTCTTCGTCACGCACCTGCCCTCCCGCATCGGAGGCAAGAGCAATGACCTGCGCAGCCGCGGGGCCGAGATCATCTACGAGCACGCCATGGCCCTGATGAACGAGTACCCCGGCATCAAGATAGTCGTCATGGGCGACATGAACGACAACCCCACCGATGACAGCATGGCCATATACCTGCACGGGCGGCGCAACATCTCCGAAGTGGGGGAGCGCGACTTCTTTGACCCGTTCTGGTCTATGCTGGATGCCGGATACGGCTCTCTCGCATACCGGGGCGAATGGAGCATCTTTGACATCATCATGGTCAACGAGCCGCTTGTCAATGCCCACAAGGGGACCCTGCGCATAGTCCCCATCGTCAAGAAGAAATACTACGGCCGCGTGTTCCACAAGCCGTTCATGGTGCAGGACTCCGGGCAGTACAAGGACACCCCGTTCAGGACGTTCTCCAACGGTGCTTTCATCGGAGGGTACTCCGACCATTTCCCGACGTATATAGTAATAAGCAACAAGTAGATCGATATGTACAGAAGAATCGCGCTTGCCCTGGCGGCCTCTCTGGTGTCCCTGTGCCTCCTGGCGCAGGATCCGACAGGCGGAGTCAAGGGCACGGTGGTCAGCAGGACAGACCGCTCCCCGGTGGAGAATGCCAGCCTGACCCTCTATTCCGGGGCCGTCGAGATAGGCAGGGCCGTCTCGGCAGTTGACGGGGAGTTCCTCTTCCAGTCCCTCAAGGATGGCATGTATGACCTCGTGATATCCGCTCCGGGATATTTGGACACCCGTGTGAATGTCACCGTCAACGGCGGCTACGTCAAGAACATGTTCCGCCTCTCCCTGTCTCCGGCAGCCTCCGCCACCGAAGTGGATGACGCCAGCTTTGCGGAGTTTGACATGGACGACTCGGGCTACAACGACGCCCCGACCATCCTCTTCGGGCAGAATGACGTGTTCAACAACATCGCCGGATACAATTTCAGCTCCGTGCGTTTCCGTGCCAGAGGCTATGCCAGCGAGAGTCAGGAGGTCTATCTGGCCGGGGTCAAGATGAATGACGCCATGACCGGCTACACCCCGTATTCCCTATGGAGCGGTCTCAACGAAGCCACCCGCACCAAGACCTCCGTCACCGGCATGGATGTGGCGGACTATGGCCTGGGAGGCTACAACGGGCAGACAGACATCGCGGGCAACGCCTCTTCCGTGCGCAAGGGCTGGAGGGGGAGCGTGCTGACCAATAGCGCGATGTACCGCCTCCGCCTGATGATGACCTATTCCTCCGGGATGCTCGACAACGGCTGGGCCTACGCGTTCAGCGTGTCCACCCGCCTCGGCGGCAATGACTGGATCAAGGGCGTGTACTACCGCTCGTTCGGCTACTACGGCAGCGTGGAGAAGAAGTTTGACGACACGCACAGGCTCGGCCTGACGTTCTTGGCTGCCCCCGGCCAGAGAGGCGCTCAGAACGCGTCTACCCAGGAGGTGTACGACCTCATGGATGACAACATGTACAACTCCAACTGGGGCTATCAGGACGGCAAGGTGCGCAATGCCCGCGTCCGCAAGACCCATGAGCCGATAGCCATCCTCAAGTACGACTTCACCCCGACGGACAAGTTCAAGGCTTCCGCCACTGTCCTCTACCGCTTCGGCAAGAACGGCTACACAGCCCTCGACTGGTATGACGCGCCCGACCCGCGTCCGGACTACTACCGCAACCTGCCCAGCTATTTCTACATGTCCAACGCGGACTACAACCGCAGCAACTACGCCAAGTACGTGTGGGCCAAGGAGGCTTGGGAGACAGACTACGCCCCGACCACCCATATCAACTGGGACAGGTTGTACGATGTCAACCGGGGCAATGTCACCTCCGACGGCACCCGCTCCAAATACATCCAGGAGGAACGCCGCACCGACCAGCGGGACTTCAACCTTGCCCTCAACTTCAAATGGCGTCCCGAGGACTGGCTGACTGTCACGGGAGGAGCTTCCGCCAAGGTCAACCGCACCGAGTACTACAAGGTGGTAGCCGACCTCCTCGGCGGCGATTATTATCTCAATGTCAACCAGTTCGCTGAGAGGGACTACGCCTCGGACGAGACCAAGTTCCAGTATGACCTGGACTGGTACCTCCGCCACGGCAACAAGGCCCGGCAGCTCTCCAAGGGCGACAAATACGGATATGACTATTATGCCCATGTCCACAACTATGGCGCATGGGCCAACGCGCATTTTGCCGCAGGCTCGCTGAGCGGCAATGTGGGCGGCAAGCTGGGCCATTCATCATTCTGGAGGGAGGGCCTCGTGCGCAACGGCCTCTTCCCGGATGATTCCAAGGGGGACAGCGACAAGTCCTCTTTCACCACCTGGGCTGTCAAGGCCTCTGGCAATTATGAGATTGGCGGCAAGATGCGTCTTTACGCCAACGCCGGATATTTTGTCGATGCGCCTCTCTTCAACCAGGCTTTCCTCTCCCCGAGAATGCGCAACGCCCTCGTCCCTGACCTGACCACCACCAAGACTGCCTCGGCGGACATCAACTGGCAGTATTTCTCGGGCGGGTACAGCGTGCGCCTGACCGGGTTCTATACCGCCATCAAGGACCAGACGGACGTGATGAGCTTCTACGATGACCTGCAAAACGCGTTCACCAATTTCGCGATGAGCGGGATAGACCAGCGTCATACAGGGGTGGAGCTTGGTTACAAGGTGCCCACCCCCGTCGAAAGTCTCTCCGCCCAGGGTGTGGTCTCGTATGGCAAGTACATATACACCTCCACCCCGTACATGACCCAGACGGTGGACAACAGCTCCGAGATTGTGCGTGACCATGAGAGGGTCACTTACTGGAAGAGCCATCCCACCGCTGACGGCAAGACCGTCCAGCACTATGTTCCCAGCACCCCGCAGCTCGCGGTGAGTTTCGGGCTGTCCTGGAACAAGAACTACTGGTTTGTGGACGCGGACGTGGAGTATTTCGACAAGGCATATCTCGACATGAACCCTCTCTACCGCACGGACTACGCCACCATGGGTCCTGACCAGGAGTGGACATACGATGAGATAGAGGATATGGCCGCGCAGGAGAAGTTCAAGGCGGCGTTCCTCGTCAACGCTAGCGTTGGCAAGTCCTGGTACATCCAGCGCAAGTACCAGATAGGTTTCTCGCTCAACGCCAAGAACCTGCTCAACAACCGCAGCGTCAAGACCGGCGGTTACGAGCAGACCCGCCTCGTGGACAACACGGTCAACAAGGAGCGCTACTACAGGTTTGACCCCAAGTACTTCTACATGAGCGGTATGAACTATATGTTGAACATTTATTTCAGATTCTAGCCTGGCCATGACAATTCGCAATACATTTATCGCCTGCCTGTCGGCCGCCGTGCTGCTGGCCGGCTGCGACGAGTGGGAGCCGGTATTCACCTTTGACTACAGCGCACCCTCCCAGGAGGCGTACAGCCATCCAGAGGCCAACACGACCATTGCCGACCTCAAGGCCATGTACAAGGACTCCCCCATAAACATAGACAAGGACATAGTCATCGCCGGGCAGGTGGTCTCCTCTGACCGGAGCGGCAACATCTACCGCAGCATGTACATACAGGACACGACAGGGGCGCTGGAGATCAAGCTCGGCAAGAGCGGCATCTACAATGACTACAAGCAGGGCCAGTGGGTGTACGTCAGGTGCTCGGGGCTGACCCTCGGAGGGTACAACGGGATGGTGCAGCTCGGCTACCGTGACCCCTCCGGCTCATACGAGACGGCTTACATGGACGTGCAGATGATTATAGACCAGCATGTGTATAAGGGTGAGATTGCAGCCGTGCCGGAGCCAAAGGAGCTGGATGAGACGGCTCTCAAGAGCCTCATCACCAAGGGCGGCACGGACGGCGCGTTCGGCTCCCTGGTCACTCTGCGCGGGCTCACCTACGGGGCTGCCAGCTCCTACAGGACAGACTCGTACAAACGCATCTTCTGCCTTGTATATGTAGACCAGTCGGTGGACACCAAGCTCTCGTCCAACAGGGTGTTCCTCAGCGACAAGACATACGGGGTGACCACCTGGGCCATGTCCAAGAACCTCTTTGTCCAGCATCTGGACGACGGGTACTTCGATGACGCTGAGACGGGTGATGATGTGAAAATCACAGAGAAACGCAACACCACGGACAGCGAGACCGTCAAGGAGACCATGCGCCGCAACGCCAGCGCGGCTACCGTGAGCCAGTATTTCAGCCTCGGGTCCACCCCTGTGCAGATACGCACCAGCGGGTACTCCAAGTTCGCGGACACTGAGATCCCCGCCGAAGTGCTGGGCAACATCAGCTCATCCTCCGCTGACGGCAAGTCCATAGACGTTACCGGCATACTTACAATATACAACGGCAGCGCCCAGTTTACTCTCATCGACCTCGACGGGGTCACGGTCAACAATTGACATCATTATGCGCAGAGGCTTCACAATCGCCGCTACGGCGGTCGCGGCAGTTTTGGCTATGACAGCTTGCAACAGACATGACAATCCTTTCCTCTCACAGTGGGACACCCCATACGGCATCCCGCCGTTCGGGGAGATAGCGGTATCGGACTATGTGCCGGCGGTCAAGGCCGGCATTGAGCAGCAGAACGCACAGATCCGGGATATAATCGACAACCCCGAGGCGCCGACGTTCGACAATGTCATCGCGCCCCTCGACCGCAGCGGGGAGATCCTGTCAAAGGTCGTCGGGGTGCTCTTCAATGTCTCCGAGACGGACAACAGCCCGGAGCTGGAGGCCGTGGTGGAGGAGGTGACCCCCCTGCTTAGCGTCCATTCGGACAATATCTACATGGACAAGGCCCTGTATGCCAAGGTAGCAGCCGTGTACAACGCCCCGCAGGAGAAGCTGACGCGGGAACAGCAGATGGTCTTGAAGAAGACCTACGAGGCTTTTGAGCGCAACGGGGTCGGCCTCAGCGATGAGCTGCAGGCGGAGCTGCGCGGCATCAACACCGAGCTTGCCGCCAAGACCAACAAGATAGGCAACAACATCCTTGCGGAGAACAACGCATTCCGTGAGGAGTTCGGCATCAGCGTGTCCGCATATCCTGACGCGATGACGACTACGGAGGACAGGGCTCTGAGAGAGAGGATGTTCCGGGCGTACTCGTCCCGCGGACATAACGGGGGAGCCAACGACAACCGCCAGCTCATCCTCGATGTGATGCGGCTGCGGCTGCGCAAGGCGCAGATCATGGGCTACACCAACTCGGCGGACTTCACCCTCGCGGACAAGATGGCGCACGACCACGCGACCGTGGACGGGTTCCTCTCCGGCATCATGCGCTCGGCGGTGGCCAAGGCCAAGGAGGAACTCTCTGACATGGAGGCCGTCGCGGGGCACGAGATCAAGCCCTGGGACTGGTGGTACTACGCCGAGAAGGTGCGCAAGGCGCGTTACGACCTCGATGAGGATGCCATCAAGCCCTATTTTGAGGCGGAGAATGTCAAGCGGGGGCTTTTCCTTGCGGCTCATATCCTGTACGGGATCAATGTGGAGGAGATCAAGGATGTGCCGGTGTACAACCCCGCCGTGCAGACCTACAAGATTACCGACGACAACGGTACTCTGGTTGGCATTTTCACGACAGACTATTTCCCTCGCGCCAGCAAGCGCGGAGGGGCGTGGATGAACAATGTCCGCGAGCAGTATGTGGACGCGGACGGCAACGACATCCGCCCCATCATCGTCAATGTGGGCAATTTCTCCGCTCCCGGGGAGGACGGTGTCGCGCTGCTCAACTCGGATGACGTGGAGACGGCGTTCCATGAGTTCGGCCATGCCCTGCACGGGCTGCTGACCCGCTGCCATTACAAGACGGTCAGCGGGACCAATGTGGCCAGGGACTTTGTGGAGGTGTTCTCACAGTTCAACGAGAACTGGGCGTTCCAGCCCAGGCTGCTCTCGCAGTACGCCAAGCATTGGCAGACGGGAGAGGTGATTCCCGAGCCCCTCATGGACAAGATCAGGGCCGCAGGCAAGTTCAATCAGGGATTTATGACGACAGAGCTCTGCGCTGCGTCCATCCTGGACATGCGCTGGCATGAGCTGGAATCCATCCCGGAGGATGCCGGGGTAGAGTTTATCGACGAGTTTGAGGCCAAGGTGTGCAGGGAAATGGGGCTGATAGACGAAATCATTCCTCGCTACCGCACGACCTATTTCAACCACATATTCTCCAGCGGGTACAACTCCGGCTATTACGGCTACCTGTGGTCAGAGGTGCTGGACAAGGACGCGTTCTCCATCTTTGAGGAGCACGGGGTCTGGGATATCGAGCTGGCGCACAAGTTCAAGTCCGTATTCCTGGAGCGGGGCGGGAGCGAGGAGCCGATGACCCTGTACAGGGAGTTTGCGGGGCGTGATCCCGACAACAAGGCATTCCTGCGTGCGAGGGGACTTATATAGACAGCATGTTCAAATTCAGGCCGATATTCAAGACACTGGTCTGGGGCGGGGACAAGATAGCCCGCTTCAAGGGGGTGGAGACCGACCAGCGCAATATAGGGGAGAGCTGGGAGCTCTCCGCAGTCAAAGGGGACGAGTCCGTCATCGACGGGGGAGAGTTCGACGGCAAGACCATCACCGAGGTGGCGGAAATCCGCAAGGAATGGCTGCTCGGGGAGAGCGTCTATGCGCGGACCGGGACGGAGTTCCCGCTGCTCATCAAGTTTATAGACGCCCGCACGGACTTGAGCGTCCAGGTGCATCCGAATGACAGGCTGGCCATGGAGCGTGAGGGCAAGAGGGGCAAGACGGAGATGTGGTATGTGGTCGGTGCGGACGAGGGGGCGCACCTGCTCTCGGGGCTGTCCAAGCATTTGACCAAGGAGGAGTACGCCAGCAAGGTGGAGGATCACAGCATCGTGGATGCGCTGTGCGACTACAAGGTGGCTCCCGGGGACGTGTTCTTTATCCCTGCCGGGCGCATACATGCCATCTGCGGCGGGTGCTTCGTGGCAGAGATACAGGAGACATCGGACATCACTTACCGCATATACGACTACGGGCGGCTCGGGCTGGACGGCAAGCCCCGCCAGCTGCACACCGAGGAGGCCAAGGACGCGATAGACTTCACCGTGCGGCCGGACTACAGGACGCATTATACGCCCGCCCCCAATGACGAGAAGATGCTGGTCAAATGCCCTTATTTCACTACCTCGCTCTATGACCTCACAGAGCCGGTGTCCAAGGACTTGCACAATATAGACTCGTTTGTCGTGGTGATGTGTGTGGAGGGGTCGGGCAGCGTGACTGCGGTGGAGGAGCAGCCGAGGGAGGAGCTGCGGGCGTTCGGATTTGTGCGCAAGTCGCGTCACCGTGAGCCCGATGTGACTGAGACATGGTCTATCAGGCAAGGGCAGACTTTCCTGGTGCCGGCCGCCGCCAAGAGCCTGCTTCTCATGCCCAACGGCTCCATGAAGATTCTGACCAGCTATGTCTAGCCGCAGCTCCCTGTCATTCTGAGAGCAACGCCCGAAGAATCTGTAATATTGGAAGATGAAACAACACACAACTATATGATGAAGAAAACACTGACTGCCATCTCTGTCGCGCTGCTGCTGTCTGCGGCAGCGGCATTCGCCCAGACCCCGATCCGCTACGTGGAGGCCTATGAGCTGGGGCTTATCGGCAAAATGATGGACACCCCCAACCCCTACCACCGTGTGGATACCGTCAAGTACAAGGGCTTCACCCCCGGGGAGAATCTCCAGGTGCGCTGCCCTGTCGGCATGGCCGTGGCTTTCCGCACCGATGCCAAGACCATCTATGTGAGCATGGATTATGCGGCCGTCAACATCTCCAACAGCACCATGATCCTCTCTTCCTGCGGCGTGGACCTCTATGCCCGCGACGGGAAAGGCAATTGGGTCTGGGCGGCCAACAAGGCTCCGGGCGGAGACCACAAGCACGGCCAAGACATCAAGCTGATTGACAATCTGGACGGCAGCGTGCATGAGTTCCTGATGTACCTGCCCATCTATGCCGATGTCAATTCCCTCAAGGTGGGAGTCGCCGGCGGGGAGGTCTTTGAGGCGTTGGAGACCCCGTTCCGTCACAGGGTCGTCATATTCGGCTCAAGCTTTACTCACGGCATCAGCACGAGCCGCGCCGGCATGAGCTACCCCATGCAGTTCACGCGTCATACCGGCATACAGATGGTGTCCCTCGGGTGCAGCGGCAACTGCAAATTGCAGCCCTATTTTGCTGATGTCCTCTGCGATGTTGAGGCGGATGCGTTTGTGTTCGACACATTCTCCAATCCCAATGCCAAGATGATCAGGGAGAGGCTCTTCCCGTTCATAGAGAGGGTGCAGGCGGCGCATCCCGGGGTGCCGCTGATATTCCAGCAGACCATCCGCAGGGAGAGCCGCAACTTCAACACCAGCAGCGAAAGCTACGAGGCGGAACGCCAGCATGTCGCCGACAGCCTGATGCGCATCGCCGTCAAACGGTACAAGGATGTGTATTTCATCGAGCCTGACGCGTCAGACAAGCTGCACGAAGCCTCCGTGGACGGGACGCATCCGGATGACTACGGCTATTATCTCTGGGCCCGCAGCATAGAGAAGCCCGTCCTGCGCATCCTGCGGCGCTATGGCATCCGCTAATTTTTGCTATCTTTGCATTCTTGACTAGTCTGCGCCGGACGCAGGCCTGTGCCAAGCACAAGACAGAGAGACGACATTACTACTTATTATGCTCCTGAATATCATGCCGCTGCTGCAGGCGGACATACAAGATGCGGTCTTGCAAGGCGCTGACGCCCTCGGCGAGGCCGTCCCTGTGCAGACAGAGATGAGCGAGTCGCTCATCAGCATGGCCGCCAAGGGAGGCTGGCTGATGATTGTCCTGCTGATTCTCTCCATCATAGCCATATACATCTTCGGCAAGAAGTGGTGGATGATCCACAAGGCAAGCCAGGTAGACAGTAATTTCATGGATGACATACGCGACTACATCCACGAGGGCAAGGTCAAGTCAGCCATCACGCTGTGCCAGAGGTATGACACCCCTGTCGCCCGTCTCGTTGAGAAGGGGCTTGAGCGCATGGGACGCCCGCTCGGGGACATCCAGACAGCCGTGGAGAACACCGGCAATGTCGAGGTGGCCCGCCTGGAGAAGGGGCTTCCCTATCTCGCCACCATATCCGGAGGCGCACCTATGATAGGATTCCTGGGCACGGTCATCGGAATGGTGCAGGCTTTCTTCAACATGTCCAAGGCCGGCAGCAACGTGGATATCACCCTCCTCTCCGACGGCATCTACACCGCCATGATCACCACGGTCGGCGGCCTGATAGTGGGCATTCTCGCGTATTTCGGCTACAACTACCTGACCTCGCAGATATCAGATGTGGTGTTCAAGATGGAGAGCACGACCATAGACTTTATGGACCTGCTGCACGAGCCGGCGTCTGAGGAAGAGGAATACCCTGCGGGAGATCAGCAATAACAGCGGAGGCGGCAATGGCTATCCGGAGAACAACCAAGGTGATTTCGGACATCTCGATGTCGTCCATGACCGACATCGTGTTCCTGCTGCTGATATTCTTCCTCGTCACCTCCACGCTCATCAATCCCAACGCCCTCAAGCTGCTGCTGCCCAAGAGCACGGGACAGGTCAGCGCCAAGGCGACGGTGAGCGTCTCCATCAAGGACTGGGGGAACGACAAATACACCTACCATATCAACGGCAACAAGACTCCCGTCTCCTATGACGAGGCAGAGGACGAGCTCATCACCCTGCTGCAGTCACAGGAAGACCCGACATTTTCGATATACGCCGACGAGAGCGTTCCCGTGAGGGAGGTGGTCGGCATGATGAACATCGCCAAACGCAACCATTACAAGGTAATACTGGCCACACGCCCCGAATGACCCGTGCCCCTGTCCGCGACGGGCAGGAACGGATAGAGAGCCGGCGGCGAAAAGGGCAGGCGCTGGCAGGCCGCAGCACAAGAGGCATCGCCACAAAGACAAGATGAAAGAGTACCTCCGCAGAAGACGTATCAATGAGCGCGACAGCACACTGGCAGGACTGGTCCTGACGGTCGTGGTGATGACCTCATCGGGCATCGCGGTGTCCGGCGGCGGGCTCAAGTACCTCGACCCGCCACCTGCGGAGATGAGTTTTGTGGTGGATTTCACGCAGGAGCGGGAGGAAGCCACGGAGCCGCCTCGCACCGGCAGGGAGCCGCGCTCTATGGAGGTGGACAAGACCAAGCCGATAGAGCTTGCGCAGGAGAGCAAGTCCCCATATGCCGAGCCGGACATGCGCAACCTCACGCCGCAGACCAGCCCCGATGATTTCGGGGACGTGGAGACGGAGCATCCCGAGCCGGAGCAGCATCTCGACCCGAGAGCCTCTTTCCCCGGCATGGCCAGGCATGACACCTCGCTGACGGCTCCTCACACCGCCCGGGAGGCGGAGGACAAGCTTAAGGCCGGGCAGCCTGACGGCAACACCCCCAAAGGGCGGGCTGACAGTACTCCAAACGCGCATCTCAAGGGGCGCAAGACAGTCGGGACCATTCCCCGACCGGCATACAATGTGCAGGAGTACGGCATTGTGGTGATGGACATAAGGGTGGACAAGTCAGGCAATGTCGTGTCCGCCGTCGTGGGGGACGGCACCACGACAAACAGCAAGGATCTCATCAATGCGGCGCGCAAGGCCGCGATGGAGACACATTTCAACGTGGACGGCAACGCCCCGTCATTGCAGGAGGGCACGATTACATATACATTCAGACTGATTTCAAAATAGACAAATCCCCGCTGGCGGCAAGAGCCAGGACAAGGGGGAGCTTACACACAATTATTTTTTTACATTCATTTACATCAATGGAAGATCAGATCAAAGAGGGTGAGGACCGTAGGGATTACGGTCACACCGGTGAACAAGCCTCAGAAGGAAGGACACTCCGCAGCCGCAGGCCGCGTATTGCAGCGGGCGGCGCACAGGGCGGAAGCGAGAAAGTGGATTACGAGAGCCGCGGCGACTCCGGCGATCGCGGTTTCGGCGAGCGTCGCGGCGGTTACGATGGCAACAGAGGGGGCTATTCCTCACGCCGCAGCTTTGGCGGTGACAGGGAGCGCAGGAGCTACGGAGGCGGTGAGAGGCGCAGCTTCGGCGGCGGCTCTCGCGGGGGCTACGGCCCGCGCAGGAGCTATGGTGACTCCGACTCTCGCGGGGGGTACGGCTCACGCGGCGGATATGGCTCTGACTCCTCGGAGCGCGGCTTCGGGGGTGACAGGCATGATGACGGGGAGCCTCGCCGCAGCTTTGGCGGCGACAGGGAGCGCAGGAGCTACGGAGGCGGCGAGAGGCGCAGCTTCGGCAGCGGCTCTCGCGGCGGCTACGGCCAGCGCAGGAGCTATGGTGATTCCGACTCTCGCGGTGGGTACGGCTCTCGCGGAGGTTACGGCTCACGCGGCGGCTACGGCTCGGACTCTTCGGAGCGCGGCTTCGGGGGTGACAGGCATGATGACGGGGAGCCTCGCCGCAGCTTTGGCGGCGACAGGGAGCGCAGGAGCTACGGAGGTGGTGAGCGCCGCAGCTTCGGCAGCGGCCCTCGCGGGGGCTTCGGTCAGCGCAGGAGCTTTGGCCGGGGGGACTCCGACTCGCGCGGCGGATACGGCTCTCGCGGAGGCTACGGCCCGCGCCGCGATGACCGCAGACCCTTTGACCGTGACGGGCGCAAGCCGTTCCGCAAGAGCGAGTATTCGTTCAATGAGCGGGACGAGGAGTACATTGACAAGCTGCTCAGCAGCAAGCCCCAGCTCGACAGCATGCCTGTGCCTGAGGGGCCTGCCCCGGAGCCGCTCGCCAAGGACGAGGTGCGTCTCAACAAGTTTATAGCCAACTCCGGAGTCTGCTCGCGCCGTGAAGCTGACACATTCATCCAGGCCGGAGTGGTGACCGTCAACGGAGAGACCGTCACGGAGCTCGGCACCAAGGTCAACGTGTTCAATGACGACGTCCGTTTCAACGGCGAGCGTCTCAAGGGCGAGGAGAAGGTCTATATCGTGATGAACAAGCCCAAAGGCTTTGTCACTACGGCGAGCGACCCTCACGCGGAGAAGACCGTCATGGACTTGCTAAAAGGCTGCAAATCAAGGGTGTTCCCGGTAGGGCGGCTGGACAAGTCCACGACCGGGGTGCTCATGTTTACCAATGACGGAGAGATAGCCGAGAGGCTCACCCACCCCTCATACGACAAGAAGAAGATTTACCAGGTCATCCTGGATCATCCGCTCACGGAGGAGGACCGCGACAAGATACTCTCTGGGGTCACCCTCTCGGACGGCGACGTGGCCGCTGACGAGCTCGAATACATAGACGATCTCGACAAGCGCAAGCTCGGCATAGAGATACACTCCGGCAAGAACCGCATCGTGCGCCGCATATTCGAGTCGCTCGGCTACGACGTGCGCGCCCTGGACAGGGTCTATTTCGCAGGGCTCACCAAGAAAGGCCTCAAAAAGGGCGAGTGGAGGTACCTCTCCGAGCAGGAGGCCAACATCCTCAAGATGGGCGCTTACGTGTAGGATATGCACAGAGCTGGTTTTGCAGGCATCATAGGCAACCCCAATGTGGGGAAGTCCACCCTGATGAACGCGCTTGTCGGCGAGAAGCTGTCCATCGTGACGGCTAAGGCCCAGACGACGCGCCACCGGATTATGGGCATCCTCAACGGCGGGGATGAGGACAAGGGGGACGGATGGCAGATAGTGTTCTCCGACACCCCCGGCATCCTCAAGCCCAGCTACCGCCTGCAAGAAGACATGGTAGGGTATGTGGACAGCGCAATCGGTGACGCGGACGTGATAGTCTACGTCACCGACACCGTTGAGAAATGGGACAAGAACGCCGAGTATATCGGCAGGCTGCGCGAGGCCTCATGCCCTGTCATTGTTGTCGTCAACAAGATTGACATCTCTACCCAGGACAAGGTCGTGGAGCTGATGGGGCAGTGGCAGCAGCGGCTGCCCGGGGCGCAGGTCATCCCCGCGTCGGCACAGGAGCGGTTCAACCTGGACAGCATCCTGGACGCTGTGGTGGAGCGGCTGCCCGAATGCCCGCCGTGGTTTGACAAGGACACATTCACAGACAGGAGCCTGCGTTTCTTCGCATCGGAGATTATCCGGGAGAAGATACTGGAGCTGTACAAGGAGGAAGTGCCCTACAGCTGCGAGGTGGTGGTGGAGACGTTCAAGGAGGGAGAGGAGCGGTATGACATCGGGGCCGTCATCTATGTCATGCGGGATTCGCAGAAAGGCATTCTCATCGGCAAGGGCGGGCTGGCGATGAAGCGTCTCGGCACGGAGGCCAGGCTGGAGATGGAGGACTTCTTTCAGAAGAGGGTGTACCTCAAGCTGTTTGTCAAGGTTGACCCGGGATGGAGGGAGGACAGGCGGGAGCTGCGGAGGTTCGGATACGAGGAGTAGATTCTTCGCTGCGCTCAGAATGACAAGCCGCTGCGCTCAGAATGACA
>CAZKVW010000033.1:0-6001 GCA_964556285.1 uncultured Muribaculaceae bacterium | reverse complement strand
CGCTGCGCTCAGAATGACAAGCCGCTGCGCTCAGAATGACAGGCGGGACGATTTCTCTCTGTCATTCTGAACGGAACGAAGTGGAGTGAAGAATCTGTAAAAACGATGAAGAATGGAATACGAAGATGATGACATATTGACCGGCAGCGGCGAGGGCCTTGCCGAAGAGGAAGAGCCAGCCGCCGAGGGCGAGTCCTCGGGACGCTTTGACCGTCTGCTGGACAGCGACAGCCGCAAGTTCAAGCTGTCCGGCATGTTCAAGGACTGGTTTCTCGACTACGCCTCTTACGTGATACTCCAGAGAGCCGTCCCGCACATCGTGGACGGCCTCAAGCCCGTGCAGAGGCGCGTCCTGCATGCCATGTACAACATGGATGACGGCTCTTACACCAAGGTCGCCAACATCGTGGGACAGGCCATGCAGTACCATCCGCACGGCGACGCCTCCATCCTCGGCGCTCTCGTGCAGCTGGGGCAGAAAGGCTACGCGGTTGACTGTCAGGGCAACTGGGGCAACATCCTGACCGGAGACAGCAACGCCGCCCCGAGATATATAGAGGCCAGGCTCTCCAAGTTTGCCAAGGAAGTCATCTTCGACAAGAAGGTCACCCGCTGGATGACCTCCTACGACGGGCGCAACCAGGAGCCTGTGGAGTTGCCTGTCAGGTTTCCCCTGCTGCTGGCGCAGGGGACGGAGGGCATTGCCGTGGGCATGGCGTCCAAAATCCTCCCGCACAACTTCAACGAGTTGATTGACGGGTCGATAGCCATCCTCAAAGGCAAGGACTACGAGCTGTACCCCGACTTCCCTACGGGAGGCTTTGCGGACTGCTCCAAGTACATGAAAGGACGGCGCGGGGGAACAGTGCGTGTGCGCGCCCGCATAGACAAGATAGACAAGAGCACCATCGCCATCACGGAGCTGCCGTACGGCAAGACATCTTCGATGATCATTGACTCCATCCTCAAAGCCAAGGACAAGGGCAAGATCAAGATCAAGAAGATCGAGGACATGACCAGCAAAAAGGTCGAGATACTTATCCATTTGCCGGGCGACGTCTCTCCGGACAAGACGATCGACGCGCTGTACGCGTTCACTGACTGCGAGTACAACATCTCCCCCAACGCATGCGTCATCAAGGACAACAAGCCCCAGTTTATGGACGTGTGCTCCATCCTGGAGTACGACACCTTCCACACGCGGGACCTGCTGGAGGAGGAGCTGCGCATACATTTGGAGGAGCTGGAGCAGGAATGGCACTACACCTCGCTGGAGAGGATATTCTTTGAGAACGGCATTTACAAGCTGCTGGAGCACAATCAGTCCAGCTGGGAGGAGCAGAAAAGCGACATCCTGAACGCGCTCAAAGAGTATGAGAGCCTGCTCCGGCGGGAGATCAGCATGGACGATGTGGACAGGCTGGTGGAGAAGCCTATCCGCAAGATATCCAAGTTTGACACCAAGGCCCTTGACGAGAGGGTGCTCGCCATCGAGACCGAGATGAACGAGGTGCGGGACAACATCGAGCACATTACCCGCTATACCATCAACTGGTTCGAGAGCCTCAAGAAGAAATACGGGGCCGCCCACCCGCGCCTGACTGAGATCAGCTCGTTTGAGACCATCGCCGTCACCAAGGTCGCCAACAACAACGCCAAACTCTATGTCAACAAGGCCGAGGGCTTTGTGGGAATGTCCCTCAAACGCGAGGACGGCGTGGAGTGCGTGGGCGAATGCTCCGACATCTCGGAGATCATCGTGTTTGACAAGTCGGGCCGCTACAGGGTCTCCAAGATCAGCGACAAGGCGTTCTTCTGGAAAGACCTGCTGTATGTGGGCGTGTTCAACCGGGGGGACAGCCGCACGGTCTACAATGTCATCTACAGGGACGGGCAGAGTTCCGTCACATACGCCAAGAGATTTACTGTCACATCCGTCACCCGCGACAAGGACTACGACCTGACCGCCGGGACTCCAGGGTCACGGGTGCTGTGGTTCTCCGCCAACCACAACGGGGAGGCCGAATGCGTCAGGCTGTACTTCCGTCCGAGGCCCAAGCTCAAGAAGCTCTCCGCCGAATATGACTTCTCCGCTCTCGCCATCAAGAGCAAGACAGCAAGAGGCAATCTGGTATCCAGGAATCCCATCCAGCGCATAATGCTCAAGAGCAAGGGAGTGTCCACCATTGCCGGCAAGGACATCTGGTACGACGCGGACATCCAGAAGCTCAACGACGAGGGGCGCGGCCTGTACCTCGGGCAGTTCAACACGGAGGACAAGGTGCTCGCTGTGTTCCGTAACGGCACTTTCTACACCACCTCGTATGATGTGTCCAACCGTTATCAGGGCGACGTGCTCCGCATCGAGAAATACGACCCCGCCAAGACGTTCACCGTCCTCTACTATGACGGAGACCCCAAGGTCAAGGCGTTCTATGTCAAGAGGTTCTCATTCCCGGTGAGTGACAATACCCCCGCCAGCTTCATAGCGGACGGGCGCGGGTCATACCTGGTGGACATCAGCGAGGACCTGCACCCGCAGTTCCTTGTCACGTTCGCGGGCAAGTATGCCCACCACGAGCCGGAGGCGGTGGATGCCGAGCAGTACATTGGCAAGAAGGGCTACACGGCCAAGGGCAAGAAATGTCATTCATGGGACGTGAAGTCGGTCGCCTTTATCGAGCCGCTGCACCGGCCGGAGGATGATGCGCCGGAGGATGACGAGCCTGTGGTCATAGGCGACATCCCGGACATTGAGGATGTCAATCCGGACGATATCCCGGATGCGGGGGACGAGGAGCAGCTCTCCCTTTTCTGACCCAAAACGGCTTGCTGGGATGAAAACGATATGCCTCATAGGCTTTATGGGCAGCGGCAAGAGCAGCGTCGGACGGCAGCTCGCCGCCCTGATGGGAGTCCCTTTCAGGGATCTCGACCGGCATATCGTTGAGCGTGAGGGGCGGAGCATCCCGGAGATTTTCTCCGCTGACGGGGAGGAGGGTTTCCGCCAGATAGAGACCGCGGCTCTGCGGGAGCTGCTGGCGGGGAATCCCGCCCCCGGGGTGCTGTCCCTTGGGGGCGGCACCCCAACGCGGCCTGAGGCCGCGCAGCTCCTCAGGGACTCCGGGGCTCTCTGCGTCTATCTTCGCGGCTCAACCCAGACGCTCCGCTCGCATCTGACCGGCAAGGGCATCAAATCCAGGCCAATGCTCCAACGGGGCAATATGGACTCGCTGCTCGCCGAACGCAGCCCCCTCTACGAGAGCCTTGCCGACATCACGATAGATATCGACGGCCTCTCCGTCCCCGAGGTTGCCCAGATTATCGCCGCCGAGATTCTGGCTCGCCGCTGACTTATTTCTTCAGATTGACTTCAATGACCCAGTCGGGGTCGGCCGTGATGTCCTTGGGAGCAGTCACGGTGAGGAACCCGTCCTTGGAGAGAGTCCAAGGCAGGGACGCTCCGGAGACGAAATCCTTGACCGAGGCGACTTTCTCGCCCATAGGGACGGTCAGCTTGCCGTTTGCCCCGTTGGAGGGTATCTCGCCGGGCTTGAGCACATGCAGGAAAATCTTGTCACGGGTGCGGGTGCTCACGCCCCATGCCTCCCTGGGAATGGAGGTGGATGTGGTGCCGTTTACCGTGGGGGCGTATGTCCGCATCCATTCGCCTATGCCTTTGAGGCGTTCAAGAGCCTGTTCGGGGAGATTGCCGTCCGGGCGCGGGCCGATGTTGATCAGGAGGTTGGATCCCTTGGCGGCTGACTCCAGCAGGAGGGTGATCAGTTCCCCGACAGACTTGTAGTCTGTGACGGCCACCTCATAGCCCCATACGCCGTTTGCCATTGTGGTGCACATTTCCAGAGGAAGCTCGTCGCTGACGGAGGAGTATTTGGCCCAGCCGCTCTTGTTCTCGCCGGGGAGGTCGCGCTCAAAGAGCTGGATGTCCTCGCCCGCGATGATATCCTGATGATGGTTGTTGCCGATGAGGCAGTCACTCTTGATGCTGTGGATATAGTTGTAGAGCTCTGGCATGCGCCAGTCAAAACTGGGGTCGGTATTGTCCCACATGCCGTCGAACCACAGGCAGCCGAGGTTGGGTATCTGTGTCAGCAGCTCTCTGATCTGGGTCTCCATAAAGTTGAAATAGCTGCCGTAATCCTGCTGGCCTGTCGGACGGCCGGTGGCTGTGCCGCTGTTGTGGACGGGGTAGTCGAGGCGGTGCCAGTCGAGGAGCGAGTAGTAGAGGTGGAAGCGCAGCCCCTCGTCCGCGCAGGCTTTTGCGAGCTCGGCGGTGACATCGCGGCCATAGGGAGTGCCGTCAACAATGTTGTAGCTGGAGGTCGCGGTCTTGAACATCGAGAACCCGTCGTGATGGCGGGATGTAAAGGTGACATATCCCGCCCCCGCATCCTTAAATGCCTTGGCCCACGCTGCGGCGTCAAACTCTGCGGGGTAGAAGCCTTTGGCGGCCTTGCTGTATTCCGAGTCGAGCAGGTGGCCGCGCTGCAGGTACCATTCGCCCTGCCCGTACATGGCGTAGATCCCCCAGTGGAGGAAGATGCCGAGGCGGTTGGACGCGAACTCCTGCCTGGCCTTGAGGTTGGATTCGCTGGGAGTGTAGGTCTGGGCTGATGCGGTTCCGGCTGCAAGGACGGCCGCCGCTGCTGCGGCGGCAACGATGATGCGGTTTCTCATTTTGGGTCTCATGTCAAGTGAATATGTGGTGAGGCTTCCAAGATACAGAAAAAAACTGGAATCCTGCTGCCGTTCCGCAGGAATCGTCTGCCGCACTCGCCAAACTTTCATTATCTTTGAAGTCTGGGATTACAAAGCGCTATAACAATAACACCATGAAACGGACATCTCTATTGACAATCGCTCTGGCGGCTCTGGCCGCAGCCATCCTGCCGTCCTGCGGCAGCAAACATAACACCCTCACTTCCAAAGAGAAGTCCGAGGGATGGGAGCTCCTATTTGACGGCAAGACCCTTAACGGCTGGAGAGACTACAACGGCACTGCCCTTACCGGCCCGTGGGAGGTCGTGGACGGGGCTGTCCAGGCCGACGGCAAAGGCAGCGACAGCAATGGATACATAGTGACTGACAAGGAGTTCGCCAACTTTGACCTCAAGTGGGAATGGAAGATCAGCAAAGGCGGCAACAGCGGCATGCTCTACCATGTGGTCGAGCGCCCGGACTTTGCAGTGCCCTATGTCACCGGCCCTGAGTATCAGCTCATCGATGATGACAATTACAGCGAGATGAACGGCGGCTATGTGCTCCAGGACTGGCAGCGCTGCGCGGTGGACTACGCCATGTATGTGCCGGATTTTGAGACCCGTAACCTCAAGCCTGCCGGGCAATGGAACCAGTCGGAGATCATATTTGACAACGGGCATGTGACCTACCTGCTCAACGGCAAGGTGACAGTGGAGTTTGACGCGTGGACGCCGGACTGGTTTGCCCGCAAGGAAAGCGGCAAGTGGGAGAACGCCCCGGAGTACGGGCTCTCCCCAAGCGGCGTGATATGTCTGCAAGACCACGGCTACCCGGCATGGTTCCGTGACATCAAGATTAAGGAGCTGCCTGCCGTCAGTGTTGAGAAAGACCTGTTCAACGGGCATGACTTGAGCGGATGGGTCAATTACGGCCAGGAGCTGTGGTATGTGGACGGCGGGGATCTGGTCTGCGAGAGCGGCCCTGCTGCGCAGTACGGATATTTTGCCACTGAAGAGTACTACGACAATTTTGACTTGAGCCTGGAGTTCAAACAGGAGGCTGACGGCAACTCCGGCGTGTTTGTCCGTTCGACAGTGGACGGCACGACCGTGCATGGCTGGCAGGTGGAGGTGGCTCCCAAGGGGCATGACACAGGCGGGGTCTATGAGTCTTACGGGCGCGGATGGCTTTGGCAGATTCCTGACGACAAGGAGGATGTCCTCAAGGAGGGTGAATGGAACACGATGCGCATCCTCTTGGAGGGAGACCACCTCCAGAC
>CAZKVW010000032.1:0-21579 GCA_964556285.1 uncultured Muribaculaceae bacterium | reverse complement strand
GTAATTTCTTTCATGCTATTTCCCTTCACCACTCCTAATGGATATAGTTCAGATAGTGCATTTTTTACTATAGGAATAAAAATATCTAATGGACCATGAGCTAATGTCCCTTTATCATAGATATGTGCAAGCACACTATAAGCTATGGCACGATTTTGATAATTCAGTGTTTCAGGCATAAAATTTATACAGTAAAACCAATTAAACATTAGTAACTTAATCTGACAACATCTTCCGGCAACATAGTATTTCCTGCCTCATCTTTTGGAGCATTCTTAAAAAACAGCATCGGAACTATGGTGTATTTCTTGGCAAACGGCAGCAGATTAGCCTTGCGGAGAAGTTCGGCTGTTAACTGTTTCCCATTCTCTTGAGTTGTCCATTTGCATTCGCCAACCAGCAGATACTTTTTATCAAGCGATTCTGCCATTACATCGAACTCGACCCGTTCCGGCTTCTTATCCTCATTGAGCACAGAACCCCACCAGCGTTTTGCCTTGCCATAAACCACTCCATTGACAAGATTTCCTGTCACAGCATCCCTACATAATTTTTCCCATTGCATACTCACATACTCCGAGAAATGAGCAGTCAAAGCCTGTTCTATTGGCAAACGCCGACCAAGCTCGATAAACGAACGATTAGGTACTACAAACTGATAATAAAATGCCATAAACGGATCGGCTATCTTATAGAGACTCTTTTTCGCATTCTGTTCATCAATCCCGAACGGGACATCTTTTTCCAAAAAACCAAGATCGATAAGTTTCTTCAATGGACGCGACAGATTGGTTGCCGGCTCATTGCATCGGGCAGCAATTTCAGAAAGGCGATTTGCACCAGTACCGATATAAGACATTATTGTCGAAGTCTTGACTATATCCTTGACATCATCCTGAAAAAGGGTTACCGGTTCTTCGTAAAGTGTTCCATTCACAGAAAGTATATTACGCCACAGGGCATCATCAAGCGAGTTTCTACTTCCTCTCAGTTCCCAATAACGCGGGACACCACCCCATACGGCATACTCTTCAATGGCATTCTTCGCATTAAGACTTAAAGCCTCCTGAATATAAGGCAAACGGATCGGTGCAAGTTTCATGATTTCATCAGCACGACCATAGAGAGGTGCAGCAGAATCAAGGAACAAACCATACATCATATTTTGTGACGAACCGCAAAGCACAAGATTATACTTCAACTGCTTTTCATCAACCAGTTTTTGCAGCACAGACGGCAGTTCAGAAG
Source organism: uncultured Muribaculaceae bacterium (assembly GCA_964556285.1). Taxonomy (GTDB): domain Bacteria; phylum Bacteroidota; class Bacteroidia; order Bacteroidales; family UBA932; genus Cryptobacteroides. The sequence goes on along the minus strand of CAZKVW010000032.1, from coordinate 20,331 downwards.
ATTGCCCTACAAGATACGGAAACTCATCCAAACATAAAGTAAAACGCTTGTCTGTTCGATAATTGACCGCGCGAAACATAGATTCCCAATCCGGATATGTCAGTTTGTCAAAATCCGGGAACACTTGTGCTATTACTTTTGCAAGCAATACTCTCTGATGTTGCCCCTCAGAACGGTCAGCAAGGAAGTACACATCATTTTCTGACAACACCCTTTTAATGAGCGTCGACTTGCCCAGCCGTCTGCGGCCGTACATCACGACTAAAGAGGATTTCCCTCTCGCAAGAGCATCTTTCAGTCGTGCTGCTTCATCTATTCTATCAACGAATTTCATATTCCTTATTTATTATGCAATACAAACATAATGTTTTTATTGCATAACGCAAAATTTTGAGCAAAGGTTCTCCCTGTTTGTCTTCTTTGGCCAGTACAGAATGCGCAGGACACAGTTTTGCTGCACATCTGGCAGGGATACGATATCGTTACCTCGACCCTCTGCACTCAAGGCAAGGAAAGGCGGTGGCCGGTCTCGGGGTCGTAGAGCATCATCTTCCCGGTGCGGCAGCGACCGTCGAAGGGGAGGGCGAAGCAGATGAAGGTGCGCCTTCCGGCGTGGGTTCCTATCATCTCATACTTTGGGAATGTCACCTCGACTCTTTCTCCGCCTCGGTAGCAGATTCTTGTGATGGGCGCAGAGGACGGTTGTAGCCGAGAGCGAAAGGCGACGATAAAAAGCCCCCCAATAGAGGAAAGCGGTCTTGGAATAAAACAGATTTACCTTGAGAAGGCTATTTCTTGATGAACTTGGACGTAAGTGTCTCCGTCCTTGACGGACATTTTGTCATAAGAGTGGAAGTTTCTTCTTTTCTATCTTTAATCCTCCATTATGCGTGGACTGTCAAGTCTGAAAGAGTCCATCCTTCAATCACCCACTGCCTTCCTTGAAAAACTCAATCTAGGCTACGACATCAGGACAAGGATTCGAATACGAAGACGGACTTTTTATCCTCTCAATGATGACTCCAGGAATGGAATCCTGGCGTATCACGATATGCTGCACAGGATTGTCTCCATGAAAGATAATCCCTACATCGAAAATAACACCCCTCTGTCAGATGACGCCAGCGCCGACATAGCTGTTTCCTGCATTTCAAAGAATTCGCAACAACTTCTCACAGCGCAAAGCCAGGGCCGTCCGGACGGAAGACAGTGCCATCGAGAAGATATGTGCCGGCATGATGAAAGACGGCATATGCGCGTCCGCGGTAAAGCACCGCCTGGCACCCGGCATCATTCCGGAGCACCTTTACCAGAGCCTTGCGGGATCCCTTGGAAATGGCGGCGGCCGTTCTTGCGGTTTTCCTCGCTCCGGAGCATGGGAGTATCATATAAGCATAGCTGCCGGTCGAATCAACCGGATGCTCAAACCAGCATTTGAACACCTCTTTCTCATCCGTCCATCCGCGCAGCGACGGGTCAAGCTTCTCCCAAGAACCCGTCTGCGTCCCTGCGGAATAATGAAACTCCCTGCCGTCCAGGCTGACATATCCCCGAGTCCCGTGCTGTATCCAATTCTGCCCTGCTGTCACCGCTTCCGAGTCAAGCAGGGTCTGGTCCACAGCAGTTGTGATAAGGGTGAAATCCGGATTGGAAGCACGGATGTCGCAGCCGAGACTCACCGCGCAGTCACCAAAGAAAAACACGGTCTTCAGCGCATGCAGGCCATCCCTGTCAAGTTCCATGCTGGCGGCCATGCAATCCTCTCCCACGCTGCCGCGCACGGCCGATGAGTTGTTGCGCTTCCCCTCTTCCGAGTCATCACATTTGATGGGCTTCCCGTCCTCATACGCAGTCACCCCAGGGACTTTCCTCCAGTCCCAGCACGCGAAGATATTCTCATATTCTTTACCGTCCTCCATTATGATTATTGCCCCGTCGGACGAGAAATTGCCGAGCGTGTTCTCATCGTTGGTAAACTCGAAACCTATTGTCCGCTCCGAATGCATCCGTATGGAACCGTACCACTCATCCGTGCGCCAGACACCGCAATCAGAACGGTAGAAATATCGCCCGCCCACGAGCGGATTGGCATAGTCATCCGGCTGGAATATCCCCATTGCCACATTGTGAAAGAAATCCCTATACTCCGGCATCGCCTCCGCCATGTTCATAGCCGTAATCGCGAGAGCATATCCCTTCCCTTGCCCGGCATCCGGGAAATTCTGCCTCCCGCAGAAACTCGTGTCCATTGTCCCTTTCCAGACACACCAGCAGATCCCGTTGCCAATCATGTTCCGGGCAATCTCCTTGCGTTCCGGGCTGAAATCATATTCCGACCCGCGCAGCACGCGCGCCCAGAACGAGATATCCTGCGCAAAAGAAAGTCCGTAATTGCCCATCTGGTTCTGTGCGCCGTGCTGATGGAACGACCAGTCCTCCTGGATCCCCTCATCAGAAGTCACATATATCTCCTCGCCAATATAAGCGCTGGCTTTCCTTACAAGCTCCGCATCGTCAATCAGCAGCCCTTTCATCAGGTTGTTGCCGGCAAGCCACACCTTGTTCTGCCCGGTGCGTCCGAACGCGGACCTCTCCAGCACTTTGAGCCCCCCGGCAATCTCTTCCGGAGAGAGCTCGTCTCTCAACATAAGCAGCACAGCCGTCATCTTCTTGGGGACTCCTATGTCGTTGTGCCACCAGTTGGGGCAAATCGGAAGGTTGTCGAACCACCAGCGCATGGCGCTATGCAGCAGGGCGGAAATCTCATTCGAGCCTCTCCACCTGTCACTTCCGGCACGATATGATTTCGCCAGCGCGTACATGCGCGTCACATGCAGCGACGCTGGCCAACGTCCGGGATCCCCGGACGCATAATCGATGTCCTTCCAGCAGCCCTCGCCCGCATCGAATGCATCCATAAGCGCCTCTATCTCCCCGTCCGGGAGAAAGACCGACAAATACAGTTGCAGCATGAGGACATCATTTGCCCTGCCGTGCTCTGAATACCGTATGCAGCGGGCGGTGACACTGTCGTCCGGGGCATAATTGCACAACGTCGTCTCAACAAACGCCTTGCGTATGCCGTCAAGGGATGACGCGGCCGCCTCAACACACAGAAGCGCCAAAGCAAGGCAAATGACCGTAGAAGCTTTTTTCATAAATAAAGGGTTAGTTTATCACCAAAAGGCCGGAGTTTTATATGCTGTCACCGCTGAAATGCCTGTAGCCCATGAAGTCCTCCCCCTCGCGGCCGAGCCAGCGCAGCGCGCCGCCCTCCACAATCCTGCCGACGGGAGTGCACTCCCCGCGCGGGACTTCGCAGTCTGGAGCTGCGGCAAAGAGCAGCTGATAGTCCTCGCCCCCGCAGAGGGCAAGCTCAAAGGGATCCCATCCGTACTTGGAGCATACACTCTTGAACATAGGAGTGAATGGCAGCGCGGCCGTGTCAATCTCAGCCCCCACCCCGGATGACTCCATTATATGCCGGATGTCCGATGCCAGCCCGTCGGAGATGTCCATCATGGCATGCACCCCAGGCAGGGAGCGCAGCTTGAGGCCAAGCTCCAGCTGCGGCTCCGGACGCTGAAGCCTGCCCTCCTCTATATCCTCGAAATAGCCGCCACCGAGACCATTCTCGATAATCCTGTACCCGGCCGCCGCGTCGCCCAGATACCCGCTCACGTAGATGATGTCTCCGGGCACAGCCCCCGAACGCTTGAGAGAGCCTCCCGCCGGACATTCCCCCAGAGCTGTCACGCTGATGCATATCTTGCGGGGCGAGGCATTGGTGTCACCGCCCAGAAGCGGGGTCCCGTACCTGTCAGACAGGTACTGGTAACCGTCAAGGAACGCTGACAGCCACTCCTCCCCTACGGACGGCGGGAGAGCTACGGACAAGAAAGTGCCCGCCGGCGAGGCGCCCATGGCCGCTATGTCGCTGAGATTGACGGCCACGCTCTTCCAGCCCACGTCAAACGGGGTGGAACTCTTGCGCCGGAAATGCACGTCCTCCACCAGCATGTCCGTAGTCACGACAGTCTCCACGCCGTCGTGCTGCCGCAAGACCGCGCAGTCATCCCCTATGCCGACAACACCCTGAGGCGTCTCGAAACGCTCCTTGATTGAGCCTATCAGTTCAAATTCTCCCTTGTCCATAACGAGTCTTTCCGCGGTTCCGTCCCAAATATAACAATTGCAAACGAAATGCAAGCGCGCCGCGGCTGGCGAATCCTTGCTGATACGGATGTTTTTGCCTACTTTAGGGGCTTGTTATGAGCCGCTATTCCAAGCCTTTGTATTATGGCAAGGCTCTGACTTTCGAGGAGCAGGTCAACCTGCTCCAGAGCCAGGGCCTCAAGATTGAAGACCGCGCACGTGCGTTGCACGTACTTCAGAATGTCAGCTACGCCCGTCTCAAGAACTATCTCATCCCGCTGATGGAAGACCGCAGGTCGCACAAGTTCAGGCCGGGCGCCACGTTCGAGATGGCATACACCATCTACGGATTTGACAGGCGGCTGCGCGAGCTGATATTCCACGAGATGGAGAAGATAGAGATATCGTTCCGCACACGCTTCGCATATGCCACCGCCGAGGACGGGGACGGGTTCTGGTTCCTGGAGGACAAATATTTCCGTTCCGCGCGCGCCCACGACAACATCTTGCGCAAAATCAGCTCCGAGATACGCCGCACCGACAACGAGGGCATAGTCAACTTCCGGTCCAAATTCTCCAACCCGTTCCCGCCGTGCTGGCTCCTGATGGAAGCAACCACCATTGGCACGCTCTCCATCATGTACGAGGAATTGAGCGAAGGGCGCCACAAGAACAAGATTGCAAATTACTACGGCCTTGACTCCGAAACGCTCGTCTCATGGCTCAAGCATATCGTCTATGTGCGCAACTACTGCGCCCACCACAGCCGCCTGTGGAACAAGAGCCTGGAGGTGCGGGCGGAGCGTCCCCGCAGCACGAGGGACTACTTCCCCAACCTCGATGACTATTCCCTGTCCAGGGTGTACTCCACCCTGTGCATTGTGAAATACCTGCAAAACACCATCAAGCCTACCAACACATTCGGAGAGAGGCTCAAGTCCCTGATGGGACATTTCGACACGCGCAACATCATCGACACCAAGCAGATGGGCTTCCCCAGCGACTGGCAGGACGACCCGATATGGGAAGATGTCAAGTGAGGAGGAGGGCTGTTGTCATTTGCCGTTGCGGGCTGGGACAAGCTCGACTTCGTAGAGGCGTTTCCAGTATTTCCCCGTCAGGTAGATCCGCCCGTCATTGACAGCTATGCCGTTGAGCACATCAGTGCGGCTGTCGCGCAGGCTGTCAGGCAAGAGGCCGGCGCAATTGACCAGCCCCTCGACGTTCCCGTCATCCGGATTGATGATGACCACGAGGTCGCTGGTGTACACGTTGGCCCAGATGCGGCCGTCCACCCATTCCAGCTCATTGAGCAGCTTGACCGGACGCCCATCGTAACGGACATTTATCACTCGCTGCTGGCGGAAGTCCTTGTCATAGAAATACAGCCGTGACGAGCCGTCGGAAGCTATGAGAGACTCCCCGTCCGTAGTCAGGCCCCAGCCCTCCCTCGGATAAGTGAACGCCCCCTTGTACTGGAGCGTCACGGGATTGTACACAAACGCCACCTTGTTGGTCCAGGTCAGGATATACAGGCTGTCTCCCATGATGACAGAGCCCTCCGCGAAATATTTGCGCCCGAAAGACACCTTGCCCAAGGTCTTGCCTGTCTCCAGGTCCACCGTCCGCATCGCGGACTCCCCGTACTGGCCGGAGCTCTCGTAGAGCGTCCCGTCATGGAAAAACAGCCCCTGCGTGTAGCAGCTGTCGTTGTGGGGGTATTCCCTCACGACCCGCACGTCATAGTGCTGAGGTTTGGACGAGCACGACACCGCCGCGCAAATCACGGCGAGCAGCAATGACACAGCAGGTCTCACTGCCTGACGCCGGACTTGCGGTCCAGAGCCGCTTTGACGAATGCCACAAAAATGGGCTGCGGCTGCTCCGGAGTGGACTTGAATTCCGGGTGGAACTGGGTACCGATAAAGAACGGGTGGGAGGGCATTTCCACCACTTCCACCAGGCCAGTCTGGGGGTTGTGCCCGGAAGCCTTAAGCCCATTGGCCTCCAGTTCGGCAACATACTCGCTGTTGAGCTCATACCTGTGCCTGTGCCTCTCCGAGATGTCCAGCTTGCCGTATATCCTTGCCGCGAGCGAGCCCTCCTCCAAATGGCAGTCGTATGCACCGAGACGCATGGTGCCGCCCTTGATGGTGGTGCTCTTCTGGTCCTCCATCAGCGAGATCACCTTGTGGGCGCTGTTGGGGTTGACCTCCTCCGAGCATGCGTCCTTGTAACCAAGCACATTCCGCGCGAACTCCACGACGCACATCTGCATGCCAAGGCAAATGCCGAAGAACGGCACACCGTTCTCACGGGCGTACTTGATGGCGGTCACCTTGCCTTCCAGACCGCGCTCGCCAAAGCCCGGAGCGACCAGCACCCCGTCCATCTTCTCCAGCAGCTTCTTGACATTGGACGGGTCAATGTGCTCGCTGTGGATGGCATGCACACGGACGCGGCACTCGTTGGCGGCCCCGGCATGCACGAATGACTCCAGAATGGACTTGTAGGCGTCCTGCAACTCGACATACTTGCCCACCAGGGCGATATCCACCTCGTGCTTGGGATGGGCGAGGCGGTCGAGGAATCCCTGCAAGGCGCTGAAATCCGGATCAGGCAGGTAGCTCAAGTCAAAGTGCGCCAGCACCATGTCGTCCAGCTTCTCAGCCTCCATGTTGATGGGCACCTGATATATGCTCGGGGCATCCAGGGACTGTATGACATGACCCGGCTTGACATTGCAGAAGAGGGTGATCTTGCGGCGGATCTCCGCGCTGAGAGGCTTCTCTGTACGGCAGACAATGATGTCCGGATGGACTCCGGCCTGCTGCAGCTGCTGCACCGAATGCTGGGTGGGCTTGGTCTTGAGCTCCTTGGCAGCCGCAAGGTACGGCACAAGGGTCAGGTGGATGGACATGAAATCCTCCTCCGGCAGCTCCCACTGCAACTGCCGCATCGCCTCGATAAACGGCTGGGACTCCATGTCGCCCACTGTACCGCCCACCTCCGTGATGACCACGTCGAAATTGCCGGTCTTGCCGAGCAGGAGCATGCGGCGCTTTATCTCATCGGTGATGTGAGGGACAATCTGTACGGTCTTGCCCAGATACGCTCCCTCCCTCTCCTTGGTGATGACGGTGTGGTAAATCTTGCCGGTGGTCACATTGTTGGCCTTGCTCATGTGCACCCCGAGGAAACGCTCGTAGTGCCCGAGGTCAAGGTCTGTCTCCGCCCCGTCCTCGGTGACATAGCACTCCCCATGCTCATACGGGTTGAGAGTGCCCGGATCAACATTGATGTAAGGGTCAAATTTCTGGATGGTCACCCGGAGCCCACGGGCTTTGAGAAGCTTGCCAAGCGAAGCGGCCACTATGCCCTTGCCGAGCGAGGAGGCCACTCCCCCTGTTACGAAAACATATTTTGTACTCATGTCGTGTGTTGTCCTATGTTTGCTAACAGGGGTTCAAAGATAGCCATTTTTTGGAGATCTTCAAAATGAAATTCGGCGCAGGCAACGGAGCAGGCTGTCCCTCCATTGCGGAATCTCAACTCCGAAAGCCCTCTTGGCAAGACTCTTGTCCAGCACGCTGTAGAGCGGACGCACGACGCAGCCGCCGTACTCCTCGCTGGTGCAGGGCACTATCTCGCAGCCGCTTCCGGTCGCCTCCCGGATGGCAAGGGCAAAATCATACCAGCTGCAGGCCCCCTCGTCCGAATAATGCAAAATCCCGCCAATGTCCCCAAAGGCCTCCGCCCCGCACGATGCCCGCCCGCCCGCCAGAGCGGACGCGCCCCTGCCAAGCAGCCCGACGATAAAGGAAGCAAGGTCAGCGGCGCAAGTCGGCGCCCCCATCTGGTCGGACACCACGCGCATCTGCGGCCTGTCCCGCATGACGCGCAAGGCGGTCAGCAGGAAATTGCGTCCGAATGGGGAATACAGCCACTGCGTTCGGACAATGAGGTGACGGCATCCTGACTCCGCTACGGCACGTTCCCCGGCGAGCTTCGTGCGCCCGTACACATTGAGCGGGCGAGGCGCGTCAGTCTCCTTGTACGGGACGGAAGAGCATCCGTCAAACACGTAATCAGTGGATATGTGCACAAGGAAGACATCCAGCTCCGCAGCCACAGACGCAATGCCCGCCACAGCCGCCCGGTTGAGCCTGTCCGCCCCGGCCTCATCGCCCTCCGCGCTCTCCACATCCGTGTAAGCGGCGCAGTTGACTATCGCGTCAATGCGCTCACGGATGCACAGGGAGCGCACCTCATCAGCGTCAGTGACATCCAGACGGACGGCACCGTCCCTGCCCGCAATGTCCGAGAAAATAAAGCGAACCCCGTCCGGGGCGTCAACAAGGCCGATTTCCCTGCCAAGCTGACCGCAGCCGCCGGTCACGAGCACATTCATCCGCAAGGAGGCTAATCCTTGACCTTGGCAAGCTCCTCGCGCACCTTGGCCTCAATCTCGTCGCACAGCTCGCTGTTGTCCGCGAGCAGCTGCTTGACTGCCTCCCTGCCCTGCGCCAGCTTCTCGCCGTTGTAGCTGAACCAGCTGCCGCTCTTGTGTATGATGTCCATATCCACGGCCAAGTCGCACACCTCCCCGGTATGGGAAATGCCCTCTCCGAACACGATGTCAAACTCCGCCTTTTTGAACGGCGGGGCCATCTTGTTCTTGACGACCTTGACCCTGGTGCGGTTGCCGAGAGCCTCGTCTCCGTCCTTGATCTGGGTGGTCTTGCGGACATCCAGGCGTACGGACGCATAGAACTTGAGAGCGTTGCCGCCGGTGGTGGTCTCAGGGTTGCCGAACATGATGCCTATCTTCTCCCTGAGCTGGTTGATGAATATGCAGCAGGTGTTGGTCTTGGCGATGTTGGCCGTGAGCTTGCGGAGCGCCTGGCTCATAAGCCTCGCCTGCAGGCCAACCTTGTTGTCGCCCATCTCCCCCTCTATCTCCGCCTTGGGCGTGAGAGCCGCCACGGAGTCGATGACCACTATGTCAATCGCCCCCGAACGGATGAGGTTGTCCGCGATCTCCAGGGCCTGCTCCCCGTTGTCCGGCTGGGAAATGAGCAGGGTCTCAAGGTTGACCCCGAGAGCCTTGGCGTATGTGCGGTCGAACGCGTGCTCGGCATCAATCATGGCGGCGATGCCGCCGAGTTTCTGGGCCTGGGCGATGGCGTGGATGGCAAGAGTGGTCTTGCCGCTGGACTCCGGGCCGTAAATCTCCACTATACGCCCTCTCGGATAGCCGCCTATGCCCAGCGCATGGTCGAGGGCTATGGAGCCGCTCGGGATCACCTGCACGTCCCATTGTGGCTGGTCTCCCAACTTCATGATCGTCCCCTTCCCGTAATCTTTCTCAATCTTGTCGATCGTGGCCTGCAATGCCTTAAGCTTGGCGGCATTGGCGTCGGCCTGTGTCTCTACTGCTTCTTTAGCCATAATGTTTAGTGTTTGTAAGTGACAAAAATAATAAAAAGTGGCTAACTTTACCACCATGTTTCAAAAACTGTTGGGGAAGACTCTCCCGGAGCTGAGGGACATAGCCCTCAAGGCCGGCCTGCCGTCTTACACGGGCAATCAGCTTGCCCGCTGGCTGTATGTCCGCAAGGCCGGCTCCATCGATGAAATGAGCGACATCCCCAAGTCCGGGCGCGAGGCTCTGTCGGAGTCCTTTGTCATCGGGCTTCGCCCTCCCGCCGGCGTGGCGCAGTCATCAGACGGCACACGCAAGTACCTCTTCCCCGTGACGTGCGGCTCTGGCGGCAGGACGGAGAGCTCGGCAATCGAGACAGTCGTCATCCCAGACGGGGAGCGCAAGACAGTATGCGTCTCGTCCCAAGCCGGATGCAAGATGGGCTGCAAGTTCTGCATGACGGGCAGGCAGGGCTTCCACGGGCAGCTTGACTCGGCGGACATACTCAACCAGTTCATTTCCGTGGACGAGTCCGACGGGCTCACCAATGCCGTATTCATGGGCATGGGAGAGCCTCTGGACAATGCGGACGAGGTGCTCAAGGCCATCGAGGCGCTGACCGCCCCGTGGGGATTCGGCTGGAGCCCGAAACGCATAACGCTCAGCACCATCGGCGTATTGCCGGGACTCAGGCGCTATCTTGACAGCTGCCGCTGCCACATCGCCGTGAGCCTGCACAACCCATTCCCGGAGGAGAGGCTGGAAATGATGCCCGTGGAGAAAGCTTGGCCAATCGAGGACATCGTAAGGCTGCTCAAGGGATACGGCTTCAGCGGGCAGAGGCGCGTCAGCTTCGAGTATATCATGTTCGCCGGCCTCAACGACAGCAAACGGCACGCTGACGCGCTGACAAGGCTGCTCTCCGGCCTGGAATGCCGGGTCAACCTCATCCGATTCCACAAGATTCCGGACAGCCCGTTTGAGCCCTCCCCTCTTCCGGTCATGGAGATGTTCAGGGACAGGCTCTCGGCCCATGGGGTCACATGCACCATACGCGCCTCAAGGGGCGAGGACATTATGGCGGCATGCGGCATGCTTGCCGGCCGTCACAAAGACAAAACTCAACTGCACTTATGAACAAGCCTCTACACGCCCTCGCAGCCGCTGCGGCTCTCATCTCCCTCTGCTCCCTGTCCGCAGCGCAAAACTTTGCCACCTCCAGCGTAGACCCGCAGCGCGACTCCGCAAACATCGCCGCGATAAGGGCACGGCTAGACTCCGTGCGCCGTGCAGAAGGGCGTCCGACAGTGGCTCTGGTGCTCAGCGGAGGAGGCGCCAAAGGGGCTGCACACATCGGAGTGCTGCGCTACATCGAGGAGCTGGGGCTGCCGGTAGACGCAGTCCTCGGCACCAGCATGGGAGGACTGGTCGGCGGGCTGTACAGCCTCGGCTACCCTGCCGTCTACCTGGACTCCCTGATACGCAGCGTCAACTGGGAGACCACGCTCAGTGACGCCATCCCGACCCGGTACATCACCTACAAAGACCGCAGGATCAAGGAGAAATACATCCTCTCCATCCCGTTCGGCCCCAAGAATCTGGACGCGCTCACCGCAGGGCAATCCGGCAGCAGCGACAACCTGCTCCGCACCGGCATCCCTGACGGGCTGGTGACCGGGCGCAACGTGGGCAACATCCTCAGCAGCGTATCGGCGGGCTACCAGGACTCCACCGGATTTGACAAGCTGCCCATCCCCTATTGCAGCGTCGCGTCGGACATCGTCAGCGGCAAAGCCAAGTACTGGATGGACGGGGAGATCACGACAGCGATGCGCTCCACCATGTCCATACCGCTGCTGTTCACGCCCGTAAGGGTGGATGACATGGTGCTCATAGACGGAGGCACACGCAACAACTTCCCGACCGACGTGGCGCGGGAGATGGGCGCGGACTGCATCATAGGCGTGGAGCTGGGCAACACGCACCCCACGGCGGACGACATAGAGAACATAGTGGATGTCGTAATGCCCATCATCGACATGCTGGGCAAGGAGGCATTCAACTCCACGGTCAAGATACCGGACGTGATGATCAAGCCGGACATGCACGAGTTCGACATGCTCAGTTTCACTCCTGAGGCCATCGACACCATATTGCAGAGAGGTTACGACGCGGCCAGGGCGCACACGGACGAGCTGCTGGCGATCAGGGAGAGGACCGGAGTGAGGCGGCGCGGCGGCGAGAGGCCACAGGCGGTGGACATCAACATGACTCCAGTGCATCTCAAGGAGCTGCGATTCGAGGGCATGAAGGACAGTGACGCCGCTTATATCAGCTCCCTGATAGATATCCGTCCCGAGGAGGCCGTGGACCGGGAGATGATAGAAGACTGCACCGCCCGCATGTTCAGCACCGGGGCGTTCCGGGGCATATCCTACAAGCTGCTCGGGACAGAAGAGCCGTACACCCTCGTCTTCGAGACGGACCCGGCCCCGATGAATGTCGCCCGCCTCAGCGTGAGAGCCGACAACGAGGAGCTGGTCAATGTGATGCTGAGCGTGGCCATAGGGGCAAACAAAATACACGGCTCCGCTTTTGAGATTACCGGCAAGGTGGGACAGAGCAGCTATATCGGCGGTCACTTCCAGCACCATTCAGCCGGACTTCCCACCCTCAATGCCGACATCACGTTCGGACATGTCAGCGGAGACTTGACAAGGGTGGGCAAGTCTCAGGACAGATTCGGCTTCTACCACAGGCGCGCCCAGCTGTATATATCCGATGTGAGGCTGCGCTCATTCGACGTCAGGGGCGGACTCAAGAACGAATACTTCAACATGACCAGCTGGCTGTCCAGCAGCGCCCGCTATGCCGACATCCTGGAGCGCGACACGGACAAGGCCGACTACATGTCCATGTTCGCAAGCCTGCGGGCGTACACCATGGACAGCGACTACTTTCCGACAAGGGGCATTTCCGCAGGCGCGGCATACGAATGGGTATTTGCAGAGCCCTCCGCCACAGACTACTCGCCCGAGCACATAGTCTCATTCGACTGCAAGGCGGCCAACCCGCTGGGAGACCGCGTCACAATGATCGGGAGCCTGGCCGGACGGAGCATATTCAACTCCGTGCATGACCTCCAGAAGTCCAACCTGATTGGAGGGAGCATGCAGGGCCGCTACATGGAACAGCAGATCCCTTTCTGCGGCTTCGGCAACGTGGCTATCGTGGAGGACAACATCTTGTCTGCGGAGCTCGCACTGCAGACGAGGATAGGCAAGAACCACTACGTCACCGGCAAGTTCGGCTCGTTTGTCAGCGAAGACAAGCTTGAGGACATGCTGGCCGTGCCCAAGTACATCGGGGGCTCCGTCGGCTACGGCTTCAACTCCATCGCGGGGCCTATCAAGTTCGACCTGATGTATTCCAACTACAACAAGCGCGTCGGCGCGTACTTGAGCTTCGGCTACGACTTCTGACAAGGCGGCGTATGGACAGCAAGGTGCTCTCAAAAATGCAGAGGCTGTGCGCCCGCAGGGAATATTGCGCCAGCGACATCAGAGGCAAGATCCTTAAATCCATGGACGGGGACGAGGAGGGCGCGGCGGAAGTGCTGGACGCCCTGATGAGAGACGGCTTTGTCGATGACCGCCGCTATGCCTCGGCGTTCGCGCGGGACAAGTCATCCCTTGCAGGCTGGGGAACCGCCAAAATCAGCTTCTCGCTCGCCCGCAAGGGCATCGGCAAGGCCGTCATACAGGAGGCTATCGGCAAAATCGAGCCGGAGAGGGCCGGCTCCAAGATGAGAGCCGTAATCGAGTCCAAATGGCGAAGCCTCGCCGGAGATGAGAACGCCAAACTCAAACTGCTGCGCTACGCCTTGGGGCGCGGGTACAGTTACGACGAAGTGCGGCAGGTCGTGGATGAGATAAGCTCCCGGAGCGGCAAAGGATGAGGAGAGTGACTTTTTTGCGGCAAACTTGCTAAATTTGCCCGGAGAAATGGAGAGGGATACCATATATCTGTACACGGACGGGGCGGCCAGCGGCAATCCCGGGCCGGGAGGCTATGGGGCGGTGCTGATATGCGGCTCACGGCGCAGGGAGCTCAGCGGCGCATTCGAGCTGACGACCAACAACCGGATGGAGCTGCTGGCCGTCATCAAGGGGATGGAGGCCGTGCGGTGGGAACACGCCGTCATTGAGGTGTACAGCGACTCCAAGTACGTTGTGGACGCGGTCAACGAGGGCTGGCTCACCGGATGGGAGCGGCGCGGGTGGAAAAAGGTCAAGAATCCCGACCTCTGGCAGAGGTTCCTGGCCTTGTACCGCAGGCACACTGTCACGTTCCATTGGCTCAAGGGACATGCCGGGCATCCGCTCAATGAGAGGTGCGACGCGCTCGCCGTGGCGGCGCGCAGCCGGGGCGGGCTCCCGCCGGACGAGGGCTACCTGCGCGAGCGCGACTCTGGCGGCGCGGAGCTGCCGCTGGAGGCATAGCGCGGGGCGGATGGATGAGAGCGGTTTCCAAAATCTCCGGCATTACAGCACCATAAACCTGAATTTGGCTTTTATTAAATTGCGGAATGTTTTATAAACTTATACAGCGCAAGCGGGACGAATGGCTGGCAGACAATGACTGCCCCATTAAAGGGATGTTGCAATACATCACCGCACGTGGCAAGATGCGTGACGCTCAAATAGAAGCCATCAAGACCTACCTTTTCCTGAAGATAGCCTGTCAGAACAAGCCGCTGTGGAGACTGTTCAGTGAGGGGAGTTTCCTGACAGCCGACCTTGATAACATGAAAATGACCGTCCGGGCACGAGAGATAGTGACTGCCAACAAGGCAGCGGCAACACTCTACGAGTATGCCTGCCTTGCCGACGAGCAAGGAGGCAGCATTGCGCCCGCGCTGAAAGATGCCATAGAGAGCCACCCCGATGATATAGACTTCCTGCAGGTTTTCCGTGACATTTTCTATGGTGTGGAATACCCCGACTATATTTTCAGCCTGCCAATGGGAGCCGGTAAGACATTCCTCATGGCAGCATTTGTCTACCTCGACCTGCACCTCTCCAAGACAGAGCCAGACAACCCCGCCTTTGCACATAACTTCATGATACTGGCTCCATCGGGGCTTAAATCATCTATACTGCCCAGCATCAAGACCATCCAAGACTTTGACCCCTCGTGGATATTGCCCGAGCCTGCTGCCTCACAGCTAAAGAAAGATATACAGTTTGAGATGCTCGATGAGCAGGCGACGGCAAAGAAAAGCAACCAGGTGAAAAACCCCAATGCGCAGAAGATAAGCGCTCATCAGCCGTTTAACAATCTTCGCGGACTTGTCATGGTGACCAATGCCGAAAAGGTGATACTCGACAAAGTTGATAAGGATGAGGGGGCATACCTTTTCACGGACAAGGAGCGTAAAGAGATTCTTATCTCCAATGAACTCCGCTCTACCGTCTCAAGAATACCGCATCTTGCAATCTTTATCGATGAGGTGCACCATGCTTCTGACGGCGACATAAAGCTGCGCCAAGTAGTCAACTCATGGACTAAAGCAAAGACTTTCAACTGCGTGCTTGGTTTCTCTGGCACTCCATATCTCGCATCGGCTGAAAACGTGCAGATAACTCCGCAGCTATACGTACAGAACAAGAATCTCGCAAATGTGGTATATTATTACCCGCTTATAGATGGTATTGGCAACTTCCTGAAATCGCCACAGATAAAGTTTTCCACAGGCGACTGGCAGGACATCGTAAGGCGTGGAGTCACCGAGTTTATGGAGCAATACAAAGACACCACGTATTCAAACGGGACGTGTGCCAAGCAAGCCATCTACTGCGGCAAGATAGAGAACCTGGAGGAAAACATCTATCCCCTCGTATCTGAGATATTGAGCCAGTATGTAGCCAACCCTTCGGAGGCAATACTGAAATACCACGACGGCAACAAGAACTACCCCGCCCCCGCCGATGCTGCCAACGCATTCTCGTTGCTTGACACCGATCTGTCTAAAATTAAACTCATATTGCTTGTACAGATTGGCAAAGAGGGTTGGGACTGCAAGAGTCTTACGAGCGTTATCCTGCCACAAAAGGGTGTCTGTCCTCGTAACATGGTTTTGCAGACGAGCTGTCGCTGTCTCCGACAGGTGGCGCCACATGAAAAAGAGACTGCTCTGATATGGCTCAATGGTGACAATGGCAATATTCTCAACCAGGAGCTTAAACGCCAGCAGCACACTTCCATCGACGAGATTAACCGGGGCGGCAACAGTCCGTTGGTCACATTGCAACGCTTCTCGCGCATGCAACGGCTCAATGTGCCTCCAATAGACTTCTGCCAGTTGAAAGTGACATGGCCGGCTGAAGTTGCAGAAGAAAAGCCCGACACGGCTTCGTTGCTCCGCAGTGACTATCTTCTCACCCCTGCTGACAGCGATCTCATCCGTAATATGAATGTGAGGGGAGAGATAACTAACGAGGATTTTGTGTCTGCCGTCAATGGCGATGACGCCTTGCCAGTGACTTTCCATTCATGGCTACAAACTATAACCAAGGAGAGCTGTGGCACGTTGCGGGTGGCAGGCTTAAAGCCATTCGCTGACATCTTGCATGAAATCTTCTGCAAAATAAGCGTGGAGCGTGACGGCAATCGATGGCTTAGTGAAAGCTACAACCACACTGCTATACGAGCCAATATCCGCAAGGCTTTCATCAGCAAGCGCACGATAAAGGTCAAGGAAGAAGTGATACCGGAGCATGCATCTATCCTAAAAATCGACAAGTTCACGCCTACTGTTGACACCCTGACGCCTGAGAGATATTATCCCGGACAAAAGGAAGTCAGGCAAATAATGGCTGACGACAAGGGCGGCAGACGGTTGAAGAAAGACTTGGCAGCCGCTGTAAAGACTCTCAAAGCTCTGCCTGGTATGGAGGAAACCATTAAGAAGATTACTTCTGACGACAACAACTATGAGGAAGTGGGAGGCGGCATCAACAAACAGACCTACCACTACCTGCCTTATCGCTTTGACAGTGAATTTGAGATAAAATACTTCTCCGAGTCGCTGCTGACTATCATCAGAAACCGGAAGCTGGAGGTGTACTTCAATGGTGACGACACACTTACCAATTTCCAGATAAGCTGTTACAAGCACAAAGGGGACAAGGATTGGCAGTATCTTGGCAAATACATCCCTGACTTCCTGATGATCAGCCGTGACAATGAAAACAAAATCAAGCAGGTGCTGATAATAGAGACCAAAGGAGAGGGCTTCGCCGCGAAGTTCAAAGACCGCAAGGAGTTTATGTCCACCGATTTTATCGAGCGCAACAACAAGCTTGCAGGATACCAGAAGTTCAGCTATCTCTACATCGAGGACACTCTGAAACCTGATGAGCGTGACCGTCGCACTTTACAGGCTATCAATACTTTCTTCAAGTAAAACAACGATTATGGCAACACGCTATATCTCTTATTTCCCCAATACCCTCGAAGGCCAGGCAATACTCGACAACTTCCGCCGCACGCAGCGTGTGTTGCGTTATCGTGACAACGACAAAATAGTGCAGCGCGTAGAGCGTGGCATGCCTTACTATGAGACAACACTTCGGGAGCGGATAGGCAGCAATCCCAACCATAACCTCGTCATCCGTGGAGAATGTCTCGCTGCTTGCGCCTATCTCAAAGACAAGGGCGAGAAGGTTGACCTTGTCTACATCGACCCTCCTTTCGCAAGCGGAGCCGACTATGCCAAGAAGGTCTATATCCGTCGCAACCCCCATGTGGCAAAGGCGATTAAAGAGGCTGAACGGGACATCGACAGTGATGATCTGCGCTCCTTCGAGGAAAAGATGTACGGCGACATCTGGGACAAGGAGAAATATCTCAACTGGATGTACGAGAACCTCTTGGCGATAAAAAGCGTCATGAGCGATAACGCTAGCATTTATGTTCACCTGGATTGGCACATAGGAGCTTATGTCAGAATCCTTTTAGATGAATTATTTGGAGAGGAAAACTTCCAAAACGAGATTATATGGTGTTACTACGGACCGGGTTCTCCTGGGATGAAACAATTCAATCGTAAACACGACAATATATACTGGTATAGTGCAAGCGACACTTTTATCTTTAATGATCAAGACATAAGAGAAAGCCATAACAAGAAGACATTAGAAAATTTCAAGAAAGGTCTTGAAGGTTCTGGTTTTATTAGTGATAACTATGACTTGGATTCTAAAGGTAAAATTCCTGAGGATTGGTGGGTCATGGCTATAGCAGGAAGATACCCCAAAGATGGTTATAAACGATGTGATTATGCAACCGAGAAGCCTTGGGAGCTGCTTGAGCGCATAATAAAGGCTTCGAGCAACGAGGGTATGGTTGTTGCCGACTTTTTTGGCGGCAGCGGCGTTACTGCTGCTGTGGCAAACAAGCTGGGCAGGAGGTTTATACATTGCGACGTGGGCATAAACAGCATAGAGACAACCCGTGACAGACTTGTGAAAGGCGGCGCGGAGTTTGACATCATGGAAGTGGAGGACGGTGTGAACCTCTTCCGCAATGCCGCGCAGACGATGGACAAGTTGAAAAGCCTTATTCCAGGCCTCAGCAACGACGATAGCCTCGGCAAGCCGTGGGCTGGCAGCATCAGCGACAGCAAGAACGGCGCTATGCCTGTCTACCTGCCAGACCTTAAAGACAAGAGCTTCTCAAGGCTGCTTGACAGGGCGCTCATAAACCGTATCATACGGGAAGCAATGCCGGAACTGCCCGACGACACCAAGAAAGTCATTATCTACTACATTGATATTGAAGACAAACCGGCTGTCAAGGATTTTATCCATGAGCAGAACAACACTGGCATCAGCATAGAGTTGCGAGACCTTAAGAACGTCCTCGACAATGTTGTCATGGAGGACGAGGCTGAGTTGTCCGTTAGCGAGGTACAGCCGCAAGGCGAGTGCTTCAAGCTGTGGCAGGTAAAGGTAGAGCGGTTCTACAGCGACCGTGTCAGCAAGACCATAGAGGAGTTCAACCTCAAAGGCCAGCAGCAGACGCTACAGAATCACAAGACTTTCAAGCCCATCGTCATCAGCGACGATGGCTTGGAGACGATAGAGTTTCTTAGCCTCGACTGCACCAATGCCGACAAAGATGCCGTGTGGCATAGTGACGCAGAGATACTTATCGACCGATTGGGGTATGTCATCCGTGACGGCAAAGACACCGACGATTTTTGGGATGGTACGATAACTTCCCAGCAGCGCCCATTACGTTTGAAAATCCGCAATATTTGCGGGGATGAAACAGTATTTCAATGCCAATAAAAAGGTTAAAGACCTCCAGTCTGTCAGCAATTTCTTCGTATTGAGTAAAACACATTGATTATCAAATATATTTTCTAAATGAGCAACATACGCAAACCAGTTGTGGGCATCACGCAGGGCGACAGCAACGGCATCGGCTATGAGGTGATAATCAAGGCCCTCTCAGACAGCCGGATACTGGAATCATTCGTGCCCGTCATCTACGGGTCTTCCAAACTGTTCGGCTACTACAAGAAGACCGTCCATGAGATCCAGGGCATGGAGACCAATGTGGTCAGCTCCCCTACGGAGGCCAAGCCCAAGGTCATCAACATCATCAACTGCCTGCCGGACAGCTGCCCGATAGAGCCGGGACAGGCCACCGTAGAGTCGGCAAAGGGAGCCATCCTGGCGCTCCAGCACGCCGTGGAGGACATCAGGCAAGGCAACCTCGACGTGCTTGTCACCGCGCCCATAAACAAGAAAGCGATGTCCGAGGCGGGCTTCGGCTATCCGGGTCATACGGAGTATCTCCAGCACGAGTTCGGCGCGGGGGAAATCACCATGTTCATGATCAGCGACCACCTCAAGGTCGGTGTCGTGACGGAGCACATCCCCCTCAAAGACGTGCCTGGGGCGCTGACCGCCGACAAGATACTCGGCAAGCTGCGCATCATGGACGCGTCGCTCAGGCGTGATTTCGGGGTGGACAGGCCAAAGATTGCCGTCCTCAGCCTCAACCCTCACTGCGGTGACGGAGGCTTGCTGGGCGACGAGGAGCAGACAATCATCATCCCTGCGGTGAAACAAGCCCAGGAAGAGGGGCTGCTCGCGTTCGGGCCGTATTCCCCGGACGGGTTCTTCGGGCTGGAAAACTACCGGCGCTTCGACGCGACTCTGGCAATGTACCACGACCAAGGGCTGGCACCTTTCAAGGCCATCGCGTTCGATGACGGTGTCAATTTCACGGCAGGGCTCCCGATAGTGCGCACCTCGCCCGACCACGGCACGGCATTCGAGCTGGCGGGCAGGGACGAGGCCGACCCTAGGTCAATGATGTCGGCCATTGTCAAGGGTATAGACATCTGGCGCAACCGCATCGCCTACGATGAGCTGCAGGCCGGCAAAATGCCGGAACAAAAGGCTGCGGATGAGCGTCCGCGCCAGTCAGGCAGGCCGCAGATTGCATAGCGCAAAGAAAGTTGAGATACCAGGACTCGAACCTGGACTGGGGGAACCAAAATCCCATGTGCTGCCATTACACCATATCTCAGTCCCAAGCCACAAAGATAACTCACATCTGCCAAAAAAGCAACCCGCAACAGGGCGGTCTACTCGCAGGGATGCCCGCAAGACGTGCAGTCCGCAGAAAAAAGCCGCGTCCCTCATTTGTTTTCGTGCCCGTGCACGGAAATC
>CAZKVW010000031.1:19606-21764 GCA_964556285.1 uncultured Muribaculaceae bacterium | reverse complement strand
GCGGCGCGGGCTTCTTCACGGGCCTTTTTGCGCTCGTAACGCGCCTTGTAACGCTCCAGCACAACGCTGTCCTTGGCAGCCTGCTTGTCATTGGCGGCCTTGATCTTGGCCGCGCGTCGCAGCATCTTCTCCCTGCGCTTGGCGGCCTTGGCCTCAGCCTTGGCGGCATCGCGGGCATCCAGCTCCGCCCAACGCGCCTCACGCCTCTGCTGGCGCAGCTCACGCCGGGTCGGCTTGGGCTGGGACTCCGCGAGCTGGGACAGAGCCTCCTCCAAAGGCACCCACGTGGAGTCCTCCACGGCCGCGCTGTCAGCGGGCGGCACGAGAGCAGCCGCAGTGTCCAAGGGAACTGCAAGCGCAAGTGAATCATCAGGCGGCAAAGCCCCCGTCCGCGCCGTGTCGGCCGGTGCCGCACTGTCCTTTGGATGCACCTTGGCAAGTGAGTCACGGAGAGCTATCTCCCTGCGCACCTCATCAATGTACCCCGGGAAATAGATGTCCGTGTAGCGGAATTCCGCCTTGGGACGGGCTTCATACTGAGCCCTGCGGGTCTCGCGCAAGCGCACCGACGTGATATCGGCGGGACTCTTGGGACGGTTGTCCGGATCCCAACGGAATCCCCTCATCTGACGGTCTTCTGAGGGCAGCTGCACGGCGGGATACGCCGAATTCTTGGGGCTGTCAAAATAGTACACCCGGTCAAGTTCGCCGTCCGCAAACCATGCCGAGAGCATCTTGGACTCTGACTTGTTGACGGTCGCGAGCGCGTCATTCTCTTCCAGATAGAATATTGCCGTCGCGGAACCCAGCCCGTCAAATCGGGACAACGCGCTGGTAGTGTCGAAATATGCCATCATCTCAGTCGCCTTGATCTGGTCGAAGCTGACGGAATCCTCCTGTATGATTACAAAGGCGTTGTCGAGGAGGTTGGCTTTCTCGATATGCCCGTCGGCGACAAGTATGGTGAGGCTGTCCGAATAATATTGGTGCCGGCCGTTCTCGTTCCAGATTATGGGCTCTATATACATGCGCACCAAGCTGTCCCGCTCGAAAAACACCAGCGAGTCGCAACGGGCCTGCATGCTGCCGCTGAACACCTTGACATTCCCTATGGCATAAGCGAACCCGACCTTGGCGGTGTCCGGCGGAACGATGGCCGTGGAGTCGGTGACAGCAAGTGCCGTGGAATCCGCAACAGTCAATGCTGTGGAGTCGGTCAAAGCAAGCGCGGAGGAGCCCGCCGCAGCAGTCGCTGTGGAATCAGCGCCTGCAAACGCCGTGGAGTCAGCGACGGCCAATGCGGTGGAGTCAGCCGCCGCCAGAACGGAATAATCAACCGCAGCCAGCGATAAGGAATCCGCATTCGCAATTGAGGAAGATTCTGCTGCGGGAGCCGAATCACGTGCAGCCGAATCAAGAGCGGGAGCCGCCTCGCTGTCAGGTGATGGCCCGACATCAATCCCGCCCGCATCAGGCATCCCCTCTGCCCCAGGTGCAGCCACTCCAGTCGCACCTTTTGACACAGCCGCCTTGCCGGATGCCTCATCGGCCTTGCGCTGCGCCTCTTCTGCCTTTTTGGCCGCTTCTTCAGCCGCCTTGGCCCGATATTGGGACACTGCGTCTGTGGATATCTCGCTCACCCTGCGCTCCGACTCCGACAGCTCTGCAGGGTCAATGTCACACAGACGCATACTCCTGTATATCAACACATCAGCCCCGAGATATACAGTATCTTTGGCGGGGACGGGAGGCGGCATCAGCGAATCAGGCAACGCGATTACTCCAGACGACAGCCCGGTGACATCTTCAGACACAGGCTGCGCAACCCCTCCGTCCGCAATCCCGGCACCCCCGACCCGAGCGACCCGCACCTCCCCGGCCTCTCCTGCCGCAAGGGCGTCAACAGGCCTCCCGACTCTCCCTATACTGTCTCCGGGCGCAAGGGCGTCATCCAGCCTCTTGGCTCTCCCGATACTGTCCGCAGACGCATGGCCAGGGGCCTCCTCAAATGCCATGCCGGCATGCCCCGGCTGAACATCCCCGGTATCCGCCGCAACAGCCGCCTCAACATCTGCCGCCCGGGCATCCCCCGCATTCCCTTCACTCCCGCCACTCCTCCTGTCCACAGTCATCACTGCGGCAGCCTCACGCTGTAAGG
>CAZKVW010000031.1:0-19506 GCA_964556285.1 uncultured Muribaculaceae bacterium | reverse complement strand
CTCCCGCCACTCCTCCTGTCCACAGTCATCACTGCGGCAGCCTCACGCTGTAAGGTAACCCGCGCAAGCGAATCCTCATAATGCACATATCGCCCGATGCCGTTCAACCCTCTGGACAAGTCGCTCAGCTGGACATCTCCGTACATCTTGATATCCGAAATTGCCCTCTCGTAGACCAGAGTGTCGGCCCACGCCTCTTGCGTCGCCCCGAGGGCATGCACATTGTCATAGAAACGGAACACCTCCGCCGCACGGTCATACACTCCCCTGTCCGCCGAGAGCATGTTGCCGTCTTTCCAGATATCCACTGGAGACTCAAACTCGGCCACATTGCTGTCCCCGTGATACAGCAGCCTGTCCGTCTTGACAAACACGGAGTCCGTGAACATGTTGACATCACCCTCAAAGGTAAAAAGCCTCGACCGTGAATCATAACTCCCGTCAACGGACTCTATTATCTGCCCCTCGGCATCCCGCATCGACGCCCCGTGCTCAAATACCGCCACACTGTCCCTCGTGTAATAGTCCAAGTAGTGGCTCCTCAGCATGTTGCCGTCCTTGTCCTGCAACTGCACCACGCTCCCGCGGAACTGCGCCACAGACTCATCCACACGATAATCCAGCTTGTCACTGGACAGCTCTGTCCCCTCCTGAATGATCCTGACATTGCCAATGGCGTTGATAAGCTGCTCATCCACATACCAGTAAGCCGTATCGCAGAGCAACGTCGCACCGCTGTGCAAGAATGTGGCGGGGCCGATGACCTCGCGCACATTGGCGCCCTCCGCCTGTACCATTCGTGCGGACTGCGCATTCATCAGGCGCACAAGGCTGTCTGCGGGCTCCTCACCCTGCGCGGAAATGCCGGCCGCAGCAAGAAGCGAGACCGCAACAGCTGATATGACTGACAGGAGACGCGGATTCACGGCAGCTAATCCCCTGAGGCCGGGGCATCAAATTTGGTGTGCCATGCGGCATTGTCAAACTCGCAGTCAGCGAACATCGGGTCTATGTACACCTTGGTGGAGCGTATCTTGTCATCAAGGAAACTGTTGATGAGCGTTGTCTGCTGCTGGTACTTGACCTGGTCGGAAATCTCCGTGAAATCGTTTTCGAATGTCGCGACATGCGACGGTATTATCTTGTCCACACGGATAATCTTGTAGACGAGATTGCCGTCGCGGCCCTCGTTGTCGAGCGAGGCCACCGGCTCCGAGATTTCGCCCTCCTTGAGGTCCTTGATAGCGGCATAGTCCTGCGGCTTGAGCTGGTCAATCTCAAAATAGGATGACCCCGTGTTGGGGTCGGCCATCTGCCCGCCGTTCGTCTTGGTCGCAGGGTCTTCGCTGTAGAACTGGGCGGCCAGCTGGAACGTCAGGGCCTTGTTGCCAATCTGTGTGCGTATGCTGTCCAGCTTGCTGAAAGCCTTGTCCTGATCCTCCTGCGTATACTGCGGCTTGATGAGGATGTGCCGGGCATTGAACATGTCCCCGTTCTTCTCAATCACCTCGATGATATGGAACCCGTCGGGAGTCTCAACAATCTGGGAGATAGTGCCCGGCCTCAGGGCCATGGCCGCGTCCGAGAACGCCGGCCAGAAAATGGACTTGGAAGCCATGCCCAGCTCGCCGCCTTTGCGGGCGCTGCCCGGATCTTCGCTGTAGATGCGGGCGAGGGTGGAGAATTTCTCCCCGGCTATGATGCGCTCCCGCAAGGACAGCAGCTTCTCCTTGACGGCCGTGGCGGCAGCCTCCCTGTCGGGATATATGCATATCTGGCTGAGCTGGTACTTGGTAGGGATGACCGGCAGCGCGTCCTTGTCCACCGTATCCAGGTACTCTTTGATGTCGTGCGGGGTCAGCTCGGGAGCCTTGCTCGCAATCTGGGACTGTTCCTGCTGCGTGAGGGACATGTCCTGTATCTGCTGTTTCCACTCCTGACGCAGTTTGTAGAGAGGCTTGCGGAAATACTCCTCCGTCTGCTGGTCTCCCCCGAGAGCCGTGCGCACCTGGTCAAGCCTCTGGGAGAGCTGCGCCTCCACCATGTCGTTGTTGACTTCGAGCGAATCGAGCCGTGCCTGCATCAGGAAGAGCTTGCTGTCCAGCATCTGCTCAAGCAGCTCGCAGCGTATCCCGGTATCGGAAGTCTTGCCCTGCGTACGCGCCATCCGCACCTCCTCCTCGACATCGGACAGGGATATCATCTCGTTGCCGACGATAGCTATAGTCTTGTCGATGATGCCGTTGTATTTCTGCGCACCCGCCACGGCGCACACCATTGAGAGCGCCGCGCACGAGAGAGCCCTGCTAAACCTTGTCATTGTCATAGATAATCAATTCTTGGTGTTCCAGCGCGTCGTCAAGCAAGTCCCGTTCCAAAGCGGACAGAAGCTCCCGTTTGCGTGAGCTGATAATGATGTCCTTGATGCGCTCCTCGCAATATTCCAGAGGAGCGGCCTGCCCCTTGCGCACCATGCCGGTGATGTAGCCTATCCGGACATCCGCCCTGTCGTCCCTGATCTCCACGAAGCCGTCAGACCCCAGCGTGGAGAGCAGCGTCCCGTAGTCCGTCCCGAAATTGCGGGCGTACGTCACAGCGTCCACCCACTCGTCAGAGCGGTCTTCATAGCGGATGGCGGAGCTGTAAGCGATGCTGTCGGCCTCGGAGAGGTCGTCATAGTCCGAGGAGGACATTTTCTTCTTGAGAATCTCAAGGTTGGGAGACTCGGGCATGATGTCCAGGAAACGCGCCTTTACTATCGGCACCTCAAGCACGAATGACGACTTGTGCGCCAAATAGTAATCCTCCACCTCGGAGGGCGACACGACCGTGTCGAGCCGCTCGCTGATGTACTGCTGCTCATATCGGTACTTCAGCAGCGACCGCCTGTAATCCTCCAGCTCCGAGGAGACATCCTGATCCTCCTTGCTGAGCTGCGTCTGGGCCACATTCTGATAGAGGAGATCCATAGCCCAGGTGTTGATGTAGCGGGCGGCGAGATTGGCGCTGTCCTCCGGAGAGACATTCTTGGGAATGTACCGCTCCACCTGCGAGGCATACAGCTTGTGCCTGCCGTAACGGGCCACGACGTCATCGTCATGCAAGAGCCCGCTGACGAGTTCACAGCCCCACGCCGCCGCTGCCAGCAGGGACAATGCCAATATGAGCCTAGGCGACTTCATTCCCGCAAATATAAATAAAATAGCCCCATTCGCCCAAAAATACTTGCAGACCCGCCTCCATGGCAGCACAGGCAGCTTGAATCTTTATTGGCAACCGCCAACGTTGCGCTTCAGCCTCAACAGGCCGTCCTCGTCGCGCCACCGCCATGGGGCTGCCCCGACGGCAGGCTGCGGCACAGGCGTCAAAGGATAAAATTGGAGACGAATATGAGCAGCACGCCCACGGGTGCGACCCACTTGATAAGGAAATACACCGCTGGGAACAACCTGGCATTGCGCCGCAACGTCCCGGAATTGGTCAGCTCATCCCGCATGTCGCGGCGTTTCATCACGAAGCCGGCGAACACCACCGCCAGGAAAGCCATCAGCAGGAGCATGATATTGGAGGAGAACCAGTCGAAGAAGTCAAAGAGGATACGCCCTCCAATCTTGCACCCCGACAGAGGCCCGAATGACAGGGAGCACAGCACCCCCACTGCGCCGCAAAGGCAAAACACGGCCAGGCTCGCGAGCGGCCTGCGCATGCCGTGCCTGTCGCACAGGTACGCCACGCCGACCTCGATGAGGGATATGCACGAAGTCATCGCCGCCACGATGACCGTCAGGAAAAACAGCGCCGAGATGACCGCGCTCACCGCCGGCATGCTCTGTCCCATTTGCGCGAAGATGTACGGCAGACTCTGGAATATGAGGCCAGGGCCGGACTCCGGAGCTATCCCGGCCGCGAATACAGCCGGCATGATGGCGAAAGCAGCCAGCACAGCAAACAACAGGTCAGACACCGCTGTGCCGCAGCTCATCGTCAGGATGTCCTCGTCCTTGCTCACATAGGACCCGTAGGTGATGATAATGCCCATCCCCAAGCTGAGCGAATAGAAGCTCTGTCCGAGCGCATACGCCAGCGACCTGGGAGTCAGGGCGGAAAAATCAGGTCTCAATATGTACTGCACCCCCGCGCCGGCGCCTGGCAGGGAAATGGAATACGCCGCAATAATCACCACCAGCACAAAGAGCACAGGGATAGTGATCTTGCTGAATCTCTCTATCCCCGCCTTGACCCCGAACGCCACCACGGCACAACAGGCCGCAAGGAACAGCAGGTGCATCGTTATCGGCCCTGCAGTCCCTTGTATGAAGTGTCCGAAAATGCCGGTGACGGCCTCCGGGTCGGGATTGAGGAACTCCAGCGAGCAGGCTCTCACAAAGAAATCCACCGACCATCCGCCTATGACGCTGTAGTAAGAGAGAATGACAAGGGGGATGAGCACTGCCAGCATGCCCGTCCCTTTCCAAAACCGCGACCCTCCGGACAACTTGCCCATCGCGCCGAACGCGCTCGTAGAGCTCCTGCGCCCGATCGCCACCTCCGCCACAAACACGGGCAGCGAAAACAGCAGCGTCGCGGCAATGTACACTATCACGAACGCCGCCCCGCCATTCTCCCCCACAATATAGGGGAAACGCCACAAATTGCCCAAGCCAATCGCCGACCCGGCAAACGCCATTATGGCGGACAGCCGCCCGCCAAACTGCTCCCTGCGCTCAGCCATCCTCTGCCCTACTCGTCAAATTTGGGATGGAGCAGAGCGTCGTAGATGATCATCTGCCTCTTGTCGATACGCAGATTGCCACTTGCCACAGGCTGCGCTGCTGGAGCTGGCGATGCCGCAGTGACAGGCTTGGCCTCCATAGGGCTCTTGGTCTTGGATTTCTTTTTTTTCGGCTTGTGCGCCTTTCTCACGGGCTGCGGCGCAGGGGGCGCAGACATCGTTTGCGTCGGGGCATACTCCGCCGGAAAGCCCGTGACATCAGCCCCCTCGGGGAAAATCACGTCTTCAAAGACTTCCGCCGGAAAGGCCTGACCGAAAATCTCCCTGCTAAAAATGTCTTCCGGACAGTTTACAAAGCGTCGCCCATTCTTTCCAGACATGCTTTCTTATCTTTTGCAAGTTGTGCTTTCAACTCCTCCACAGAGCCGAAACGGATCTCGTCCCGGAGCTTGTCCCGGAACGAAATCTCTATATCCAGCCCGTATATCTGTTCGTCAAAATCAAAAATATTGGTCTCTATCACCGGCACGGTGTCGTTTGTCAGCGTGGGGCGCAGCCCGATATTGGTCATCCCGCGCAAGCGCAGCCCCAGGACATGCACATCCACGCTGTACACCCCCCTCCCGGGAATCAGCTTGAGAGGCTCACGCAGCCGCATGTTCGCCGTGGGGAAGCCCATCTTGCGCCCCAGCCCGTTGCCGGACACCACGGCCCCGCGCAGACTGTACTTGTAGCCGAGCATCCTCGCCGCAGAGCGCACGTCCCCGGCAGCTATGGCCGAGCGTATCTTGGTCGAGCTGACCACCACGCCGGACTCTCTCAACGGCTCAGTCCTGATGACCTCCAAACCGATGGATGCGGCTATGCGGGCGACATCGTCCGATGTGGCCCCGTCACTGCCCATGCGGTTGTCATAGCCAAGCAGGATGGCCGTGCCGCCATACCTGCCCGCAACCACCTCCCGGAGATACCGCTCCGCCGTCATGCCGGCAAAATCCTTGGTGAACTCCAGCACCTCCACGCGGTCCACGCCCAGAGACAGGATCATGGAGCGTTTCTCCTCCTGCGAGCTGAGCAGACGGAACACCGCAGCGTCCTTTTGGAGCACCGCCCTTGGATGAGGCCACATGGTCAGCACGAGACTCCCCGTGCCGCGCTCACGCGCGGCCTCGACGAGCCTCGACAGCACCACGCGATGCCCCAGATGCACCCCGTCAAAAAAGCCGGTGGCTACAACCATCTCACGAGAGGGAAGTCCTGCTTGTGCGGCAGGAGATCGTTCTTGGGATAGATGCGTGTCGCCACCTGGTACATGCCTGTCTTCTCCGGCAGGATGGACGCGGCGTATTTGGCCACCCCGTTGTCAAACGAGACGAGGCTGTACTCGCATTTGTCCTGTATGTGCAGCTCGCCGCGCTTGTCGCTGGTGGTAAAGAGCATCTCCACCCCTATGTCCTTGGGGTTGAGGTCTCCCACGCGCAGTTCCACCTCGGACTGGAGCTGGTTTTCCATGGACAGGACATACGACGCGGCCGGATGGGTGTAGGACACCACCTGGATGTCATTCCATGCGCGGCGCACCTGACGCTTCCACGCGGCTATCTCCTTTGCCTTGGCATATCCGTCCGCGCATAGCATCGCGCTGCGGGCCTGCTGCGGCTTGTAGAACTTCTCCACGTAGTCTGTCAGCATCCTGTTGGTTGTGAAATTGCTCGCCACCTGCGCGACGGTGTTCTTGATGTACCCTACCCACTGCGTTGAGATTCCGGACTCGTCCGTGTCATAGTACGCAGGAGCCACCTCATGCTCGATGATGCTGTAGATGGTCGATGAGTCCAGCTCATTCTGGTAGTTCTGGTCATCGTACTTCCGCTCCTGCGGAAGAGCCCAGCCGGCTCCCTCCTTGTAACCCTCAACCCACCAGCCGTCCAGCACGGAGAGGTGCATCACGCCATTCATCGAGGCTTTCTCGCCGGACGTGCCGGAGGCCTCCTGGGGGCGGGTCGGATTGTTGAGCCACACGTCCACGCCCTGCACCATTCTCTTGGCGAGGGTCATGTCATAGCCGGGGACAAAGACTATCCGGCCGAGGAAACGGTCCTGTTTGGATATCTCGATGACCCTGCGGATGAGATCCTGGCCGGCCTTGTCGGCGGGGTGCGCCTTGCCGGCAAAGATAAACTGCACAGGCATCTTGGGATTGTTGACGATGTCCGAGAGCCTGTCCAAATCATCAAACAGGAGTGTGGCCCTCTTGTATGTGGCAAACCTCCGGGCAAAGCCTATGGTGAGAATGTCGTCGCGGAGTCTCTCCTTGATGATGGAAATCTCCTTGGGCGAGTAGTGGCGGCAGATGGAAGTGTCCTCCAGCCTCAGGTGGATGTTGCGCACCAGCTCCTTTTTGAGCAGCTTGCGGGTCTTCCATATCTCGCTGTCCGGCACGGTGTATATGCCCTCAAAGCAGGACTTGTCATAATGGTGCGTCTTGAACTCCTCTCCAAACACTCGGGCGTGTATCTCCTTCCACTCCTTGGCAGTCCACGTCGAATAGTGCACCCCGTTGGTCACATAGCTGATAAACAGTTCTTCAGGCAAATACCCGGGGTACATCCCGGAAAATATCTTGCGGCTGACCTCTCCATGGAGCCGCGAGACTCCGTTGACATTCTGCGAGAGATTTGCGGCAAGGTAGCTCATGGAGAATTTCTCGTTGGGGTCACGCGGGTTGATCTCACCGAGCTTCATCATCTCCTCCCAGGAGATATGCAGCATGTCGGGATAGCCACCGATGTAGCGTCCGAGCATGCCCTCGTCAAACTCGTCATGTCCGGCCGGGACAGGGGTGTGTGTCGTAAACAGTGATGACGCCCTGACGACCTCCAGAGCCTCGGTGTAGTCGAGGTGGTCGTTCTGCACGTATTCGCGGAGCCTCTCCAGACCTGTGAATGCCGCATGACCCTCATTGCAATGGTATATCTGCGGATGAATGCCCAGAAAGCGCAGGGCCCTGATGCCGCCTATGCCCAGCAACAGCTCCTGTTTGAGGCGGTTCTCCCAGTCACCCCCATAGAGCTGGTGGGTCACCTGGCGGTCTTCCGGGCTGTTGGCCTCATAGTCAGTGTCCAGCAGGTAGAGGTCGGTGCGGCCGACAGCCACTTTCCATATACGGGCGGTGATGAGCCTGCCAGGAAAGTCCACCGAAGTGGTCATCCAGTTGCCGTCGGCATCCATGACCGGCTCGACCGGCAGCTTGAGGAAATCCTGCGCGTCATATTCGGATATCTGGTCGCCCTGCGCGGAAATCACCTGGGTGAAATAGCCAAAACGGTAGAGAAATCCCACGGCCACGAGGTTGACATTCATGTCGCT
Source organism: uncultured Muribaculaceae bacterium (assembly GCA_964556285.1). GTDB lineage: Bacteria > Bacteroidota > Bacteroidia > Bacteroidales > UBA932 > Cryptobacteroides. The sequence goes on along the minus strand of CAZKVW010000031.1, from coordinate 11,405 downwards.
GGTCTCCTTGAGGTAGTCCCCGGCAAGAATGCCGAGACCTCCAGAATAGATCTTGAGCGAGGTGTCGAGGCCGTACTCCATGCAGAAATAGGCTATGGACGGGTCTTTCCTCTCGGCCTTGGCGGCCATGTAGCTGTCAAACTCGTCCATCACCTCGCCAAGCTGCGCGATGAATACCGGATCCTTTGCCAGAGCCTTGAATCTCTTGATGCTCACGGTGTCCAGCACAGCGCGGGGGTTATGCTTGGAGTCGTGCCACACCTGCGGATCCACAGTACGGAACAGATTCTTGGCGGAGTCATTCCAGCACCACCAGAGGTTCTTGCTGAGTCTCTCCAAGCCGGAGAGTTCGTCAGGCAGGTGACGCGTGACCATCACGCTCTGCCATGTGGGCATGTTGTTGTTTTCGTTCATTTCTATATGACTAATACACTACTAAAATCGCACGTCAGTTGGAGGCTAGGCGGTCATTGACCCTGATTGTGAAATCATTGAGGACATTCATGTAATTGATGAACGCCTCGTAAGGCGTGGCGTAGGGACTGGCTGGACGGTAACCGCCGCCGTCACCGAAGAACTTGGTGTTCATGCAGTAGAGCAGGTCGCTCTCCTGCAAATGCCCGAAATCCGACCACAACATGGGGTCATCGATGATGGACAGCTTCTCGGTAAGGGAATAAAGCTTGTTGTACGCCTCCTGCTGCAGCTCATTGCCCAGCCATGCGGACACGTCGCTCTCCACGCCGGCCCATGATATGGCATCCGGGATGGACAGCTCCGGCACGCCACGGGCCTTGGAGGCAATCTCCGACGGGGTGCGGAACTTCATGCCTTGCGCGGCCGCCGCATCAGGCAGGGCGCGCAGGAAGTCAAATATGCCGCTCTGCGCCGGATTGACCCCGCCGAATACGGAGCAGTCCATGGCCAGCACGACAGCCTCCCCGTCCGCAGCGGCAAGCCAGGCGGCGTATTTGTCCGCCGTCAGGGGCCATTCGTCCCAGTCCTTGCGGGCGAACCTCACGGCAATGTCGTCACTGAGCGAGTAGTTGCGCAGCAGCAGCTTGAGACCGGGGGTTGTTGAGGCATACACGTGATCAGAACTCCGCCATCCGAGCACGTTCTTGGCGCCCTCGGTAATCACGGCCTTGAAGCCCATTCCGCGCACAAGCGAGCCTATCGCATCCGAATATATCAGCTCCGTGTTGCAGAATGTCTCCGGCCTGACCCCGAAAATATCCTCCAGCTTGTCCATCTCCTTGGTCACCTGATGACGGAATTCCGCCCCGGATGCCAGCGAGCTGAGGCTGTGATAATACGGCTCCGCCACCAGCTCCACGCAGCCGGTCTCCAGCAGGTCCCGGAACTGTCCGATGACCTCGGGGGCGTAGCGCTCTATCAGTTCGAGCGTCGCCCCGCCGGCCGAAATGGCCAGCTTGAAACGTCCCTTGCCGGACTTGATATTGTCAAGCAAGACCGTGCACAGCGGCAGCCAGGTGTTCTCCACGGCTGCGACGACAGCTGTCCTGTTAGCAAAATCGTCATAGTAATGCGAGTCCGTCCCTATGTCGAAAAACCTGTAGAGACGGAGCCGGGTCGGCTGATGCACCCGGAGATACAGACAGATATTAGGCTTGCTCATCATGATAAGAGAGATTCGTAAACGGCCTTAAGCTTGGCCGCAGCATTGTTCCATTTGAGTTCGTTGACCTCGTCAAACCCGTGCTCGGCAGCGAAATGCGCGAGAGCCGGATAATGCAGCAGGGCGTATATGTCATCCGCCATGGCGTTCACATCCCAGAAGTCCACCTTGAGCGCGTATTTGAGCACCTCGGCTGCGCCTGACTGGAACGAAATGATGGACGGCACTCCTGATCTCATGGCCTCCAGCGGGGAAATGCCGAACGGCTCCGAGACTGACGGCATGATATACACGTCCGACAGGGCAAACATCTTCTGCACATCCTCCCCCCTGAGGAATCCGGTGAAATGGAAGCGGTCAGAAATGCCCAGCCTCGCCACCTGGCGAATGGCCCTGTGCATCATGTCGCCGCTGCCAGCCATGACAAAGCGCACATGCTCCGTGCGGGCCAGCACCTTTGCGGCCGCCTCGATAAAATACTCCGGCCCTTTCTGGAATGTGATGCGCCCGAGGAACGTGACCACCTTGTCCTTGACTCCCCTGCGGACTTCAATCTCCGTCCTGCCGCTGAAATCCACAGCATTGTGCACGGTGACCACCTTGGCAGGGTCGATATGGTACTTGTTGATGACTATGTTGCGAGTGAGGTCGCTCACGGTGATTACCCGGTCCGCCGCCTGCATGCCGCGTGTCTCGATGTCGAGGACGCGCGTGTCTATATGCCTCTCGTCGCCCCGGTCGTAGGAGGTGGCATGGACATGCACGACAAGGGGCTTGCCGGTGGCCTCCTTGGCCGCGATGCCGGCCAGGTATGTCAGCCAGTCATGCGCGTGTATGATGTCAAACTCGCCCATGTGACGCCTGGCTATCGTCCCTCCGACCTGGGCATAACGGGCGACCTCCTCCATGAGGTTGGCCCCGTATTTGCCGGAGAAATTGAACTTCTGCCCGGAGACTGTCCCGGTCTTGGTGACAGACTCCCTCCTCATCCTCTCTATGGCCTCAAAATAATCGTCCGGATCCGTGTACGGCACGATGCCCGAATCCACATACACAAACTTGACCGCATCGGCAAGCTCCTGGACTGAAGTGGAGACGTACTCCACCGGGACATCGCTGGCATTGATGATGCGGGTCGCGCTCTGATCCTCATCCCCGAACGCGTGCGGCATCACAAAGATGGACTCGACACCGTTGTACGCCAGCCCCTTGACAATACCCTCGCAAGCCGTGCCCAAGCCGCCCGCGATATGGGGAGGGAACTCCCAGCCGAACATCAGAACTCTCATTGTTGCTTAAGCTTGTTGACCATGTAATCTATCGTGAGCAGGGCCGCAGTGCTGAGCGCGGAAGAGATGGCCCCGTGAGGCTCCTGCGGCGGGTCTCCGTCATACAGCTCCGAGAACGCCCCTACCCCGTGCCGGGCAAGGTCATCATAGAACCCGTCCACAATCTCGCGGGCCTTGTGCAAGAACGGCTCCCCCTTGATACGCAACGAAGCCACCGTATACATCTCCAGCAGGAACGGATGGGCGCTGCCCTGATAATAGGCGTTGTCCCTGTCCACCTGTGACCCGTCATACACGCCCCTGTAAGAGACGTCCCTCGGGGACAGGCTGCGTATGCCTCTGGGGGTGTACAGCTCATTGTCCACCACCCGGAGGATATTCTGGGCGACATTGCCGTCCACAGGACAATGGCGCACCCACAGGGCGATGAGCTGGTTGGGGCGTATCTCCAGATGCTGGCCGTCTCCGTCCACATAGTCCGCGAGGCAATGCATCTGCTCATTGTAGAATGTAGGCTGCCAGCTCTTCTGCGCCAAATCCCTGATGCGTGACCACTTGGAGACGAATGCCCCGCTCCCTCCATACTGCGACTCCATCTCCACCGCAAAGCATACAGCATTGTACCACAATGCATTGGTCTCCACCTGATAACCGGCTCTCTCGGTGACAGGCCGCCCGGCAACGTAGGTGTTCATCCAGCTGAGCGCGACCCCGTCTTTCTGCGCCCACAGCAGCCCGTCAGGCTGCATGGCGACTTCTGAGCGCACCCCGGGCAGATAGCTCTCAAGGATGTCGCGCATCACCTGCCCGTATTTGCTCCACACGTATTTGGGGTCAGCGCCGAAACTGATGTATTTCTGGAGGACGACCGCCATGGTCAGAGGGGCTTCCACCTGCGTGGTGCGGCGGAACAGCCGCTCCTGCTCGTCCGCCACGAGGTTGTCCAGTACCTCCTCGAACACCTTGCGGTTGCCGTCCGCATACAGCGTCAGCCCCGGCAGCGAGATGAGGCTCTCACGCAACAACCCGGTGTACAGCCATGACAGGCCTGCATTTATCTTGGCCCTGCCGTTGTGCGTGCAGATGAGCCTGTCTGCCCAGTAGAGGAGCTGGTCGCGCCCGTCCACAGTCTCATGCGAATGTTTCTCGATACTGGCAAACTCCCTCTTGAGCATCTGCGGCTTCTCCTCGCGCATGGACGCAGAGAACACCACGCTCTCACCGCAGCGCAGCGGCACCTCAAAGCAGCCCGGGCTGAAAAGGTCTTCCCTGCAGTCATACCCGCGCCGGTACTCGTCACTGTAGGTCACCCCCTTGTACCAGCAGGAGGACGGGGAATATGAGGACAACCGGCTGTTCATCTGCATATACAGGGAGGGGAAACCGGCGTACATGCAGATTGAGACCCCGTTGGGGACGGGAGTCACTCCGGTCTGCGCGTCACCGTTCTCGTGGGTGAGGGCATGTATATTGCGGAACGCGAGCAGCGGACGCAGCTGGAGCACGGCGTCAGCCGGGGCGGAGAGCAGCTCATAGCGCAGCAGCACCTGGTCCCTGTCCGGAGCCAGCACAATGCTCTTGCGCAGCTCCACGTCGCCTATCTTGTATGTAATCTGGGGGATCTTGTCCGCGACAAAATCAACTATATACTTGTGCCCCCTCGGCTCATACATCTCCCCGTAGCAATGGATGCCGAGGCTGAACTGCTTGCCGGCCACCTTGACGGTCTCATCCAGCGACGAGAGCATCAGGTACTTGTCCCCGCCGAAGCGGTCGAGAGTCACCGCAAGCAGGCCATGGTACTTGCGGGTGTTGCAGGTGATGATAGAGGTGTTGCAATAGGCTCCGGACTTGTTGGCAAGGATAATCTCCCGCTTGAGCGAATAGGAGAGATTGACCAGCTCGGACTTGTTGAACTTTAGCAATGCCATTATCTTCTTATCATTTAGACTTCATTTCAAACACGAGGGCTGTCCTGCTCGGGAGATACAGGCGCAGCTCCCCGCCCTCCACGGCATGAGCCTCCCCGGGACCGACCCTGTCAAAACCGCCGAACCTGCCCTCATCCGAGCTCAACACGAGGATATAAGTGCCCTCCGGCGCCTCCAAGCCATAATCCGCAAAAGACCCGGCCGGATTGAAATTAAACGCAAATATACAGTTTTTGCGCTTGAATATCAATATATTCTTCGGCTCGTCCGCCCGAAGCAGCTCGGGGAGCTCCGAGAGGATGCGGCGGCCGCGCAAGAACTTCACCATGGCCTCATCGAAATCCCGGAGGAAATGGTAGCGCAAATCGGGCCTGTCCGAGAGCGACCACTGCCTGCGGGCATGGGAGTAAGACCAGCCGTTGCCCTCGCGGGGGAAATCTATCCATTCCGGCTGCCCGTACTCGTTGCCCATAAAATTGAGATAGCCGTCGCCGGCGGTCGCGGCGGTAACCAGCCGTATCATCTTGTGCAAGGCCATTCCGCGATCCACTGCAAGATTGCGGGAACCGACATCCATAGCCCAGTACATCTCCTTGTCCATCAGGCGGAAGATAATGGTCTTGTCTCCCACCAGAGCCTGGTCGTGGCATTCGGCATAGCTGACAGTCCTCTCCTCGGCCCGCTTGTTGGTCAGCTCCCACCACATCTCCCCGGGAGACCACTGCTCATCGCTCTTCTCCTTGATCCACTTGATCCACTTGTCGGCAATCCCCATCGCCATCCGGAAGTCAAACCCCACTCCCCCTTCGGAGAAAGGCGCGGCAAGTCCTGGCATGCCGCTCACATCCTCGGCTATCAGGATGGCGTCCGGATATATCTCATGCGTCAGCTGGCAAGCCAGAGAGAGATACGTCACCGCGCTCTCGTCCACTCCCCCGTCGAAATAATGCTCGTAATCACCGAAATCCCTGCCCAGCCCGTGATCCCAGTAAATCATGCTCGTGACCCCGTCAAAACGGAATCCGTCCAGCATGTACTCCTCCATCCAGAATTTGCAGTTGGACAGGAGCAGCCCCTTGGTCTGTTCCAGGCCATAATTGAAGCAGCGCGACCCCCATGCCGGATGCCGCCCCTGCTCGCCGCTATAAAAATACAAGTCTTCCCTGCCGTCAAACATGCCCAGCCCCTCATCCACATTGCTGACGCTATGGCTGTGCACAATGTCCATCACGACGGCGATGCCCATGCCATGGGCCTCATCCACAAGCCTCTTGAACTGCTCCGGCGTGCCGAAACGCGAGCTCAGGGCGAAGAAATTGGACACCTGATAGCCGAAAGAGCCGTAGTACGGATGCTCCTGCAAAGCCATGATCTGCAGCACGTCATAACCCAGCCGGGCCACTCTCGGCAGCACCCCCTCACGAAAATCGTCAAACGAGGCCACCTTTTCCTCCTCGGAACTCATGCCTATGTGGCATTCGTATATGAACGGGTTGGGCTTGGCCCCGGGACGGCTGTTGCGCCAGCGGTAAGGCTGCGGAGGATCCCATATCTGGGCGCAGAACGCCTTGGTCTGCGGATCCTGGACAGCGCGCACGGCGTATGCGGGGATGCGCTCGCCTCCGCCTCCGGGCCATTCGATGAAGAGCTTGTAGAGCTGGCCGTGGCGCATGAGCATAGCGGGGACCGTAATCTCCCAAGCGCCGTCCCCAAGCGGGGAGAGGGCATAGCCGTTGGTGCGCCGCCAGTTGTTGAAATCTCCTATGAGCCAGACTCTTGTCGCGTTGGGGGCATATTCCCGGAACACCCAGTCCCCGCTGGCGTCCTTGTGCAGGCCGTAGTACAGGTGGTTGTTGACCCCTGCGGAGAGCGAACCGCCGGACTCAAGCTTGGCGCGTTGGGCGAGTATGCGTTCGTGCCGCCCGTCGACAGCATCTTTCCAAGGGGCCAGATAAGGGTCTGTGTCGTATATCATTTCATTGCGGGTTGTCAATTCCCTCCGCCTCTTCGCGGGTTCTCATTTTGTCCATTCCCTCCGCCTCGTCGCGGGCGGAGCGCAGGTACTCCCGGCATCTGCGCACCAGCTCGTCCGCACGCCGGATATATTTCCCTATGTCATCTATCCCCGACGAGGGGTCTTCGACCTTGGCGGCAAGCTGTTCCAGCTCCTCCACCGCCTTGTTGTAATCAAATGCAGCTCCCATCATCTTATATCTTCCCTTTCACTTCCAAAACTACGGTGCCGTCCGCAAACATCAGACGCACCTCATCCCCCCTCTCAAGCCCTGCGGACGACTTGAGCACATGCCCTGACTTGTCCACGGCGAGGGTGTAGCCGCGTGACAGCACCGCTCTCGGGTCGGCGGCATGAATACGCCCGAGGAGCAGGTCCAGACGCGACTCCATCCTTGTGATCTTGGAGAGAAATGCCGCCTTGAGCCTGCCGGCGTATGACGACAGCCTCTCGTCCTCAGCCGCATAACAGTCTATGAACACGTCCGCCAGCGCAGTGGGGGTCTTGACGTGGATGAGCGACACCATGTCCGTCACATGAAAGTCCCGGTCATGCCCTATGGCGGTCAGCACGGGGATGGGGCATCTGGCAATCGCGGCGCACAGGCTGTAGTCGTCATAGCAGGCCAAGTCCAGGACGGAGCCGCCGCCCCTCAAGATGAGCAGGGCGTCATAGTGCGTCCCGGACTGCTCCACCGCTTCTATCGCCGATGCAATTGAGGCCGGGGCGGCGGCTCCCTGCATCGCGGCCTCAAACAAGTCCACCCGGAAGCGGAACCCGTACTCGTTGTCAAGCAGATGATGACAAAAATCACCATACCCGGCGGCGTCGTGCGCCGAAATTACAGCCAAACGGTACGGCAGCGGCGGCAGGCACAGCTCCTGCTGCAAGTCAATCAGCCCCTCCTCGCGCAGACGCGCTACGGTCTCACGCCTGCGTCGCTCCTGCTCGCCCAGGGTGACATCGGCATCTATGTCATCTATCACCAGAGTCAGGCCGTAGAGCTCGCTGTAAGAGACCTGCACCCTGACCAGCACTGTGACCCCAGCAGCGAGATCCCCTCCTGTGGCGTCTCGGAAATATTTGGACAACAGGGCGTAGCGTGACCGCCAGATGACGGCGCGGGCCTTGGCAGTCACCTGCCCTCCGTCGGTCTGGGACAGCTCCAAGTAACAATGCCCGTTGTTGCGCGCACTCACCGAAGACACCTCGGCGCGTACCCACAGCTTGTCGGGGAACATCTCCCCCACCCCCTCCCGGAGGACAGCCAGGAGGCTGTACAAATCTATGCTTTCTTTTCCCGTCACAGACCCAATAAGCTGTTTGGCTACGCACACAAATTTAGTCATTTTTGTCTATCTTTGCACCGGCTCGTGAGCTGCGGCACACGCTCACGTCGGAGAGGACACAGATGAAGATTACAGAGGCACGATTTGCAGGCAGCAGCACCAAGGTCTCGCAGAGACCCGCCCCGAGGCTTCCCGAGTTCGCGTTCATCGGACGCTCCAACGTCGGCAAATCCTCCCTTATCAATATGCTCTGCGCCCGCAAGGGGCTGGCCAAGACTTCTGCGACACCCGGCAAGACCCGCCTGGTCAATCATTTTGCAATCAACGGCAAATGGTATCTCGTCGACCTCCCCGGCTACGGCTACGCCAAGGCTTCCAAGCGGGAGAGAGACCAGATTGCGGATGTGATCAGCGGCTATATACTGGACTCGCCGGAGATGGTCATGCTGTTTGTGCTGATAGACTCGCGGCATGACATCGGCAAGGTGGACATGGATTTCCTCGCCGAACTCGGCGGGCGCGGCATCCCGTTCGCCATCATATTCACCAAATGCGACAAGAAAGGGCCCGTAGCCCTGGCCGCGCAGATTGACAGGGACAAGGAGATCCTCTCCGGACAATGGGAGGAACTCCCTGATATGCTCGTCTCGTCGTCAGAGACAGGACAGGGACGGGACGAGATCCTAGATTATATAGACCAAGTATTATCAACACTTAAGGCATGATCAAAGAGCACAGAATGGAGGTGTTCGCTTGCAGGGCGTCACACGATTTCACGAGCAAGGTCATTGACAGTCTCAATGAGACCAGGCGCGATGACGAGGCGGAGTACCACCTCGGCAACCTGGAATGCTCCCAGTTCAGCGACGGGGAGTTTGAGCCGCAGTTCCTTGAGAGCGTGCGCGGCGCGACCGTGTTTATCCTCCAGTCCACGTTCCCCCCGGCAGACAACCTGATGGAGCTGCTGCTCACCATTGACGCCGCCAAGAGGGCGTCTGCGGACAGCGTCATAGCCGTCATCCCCTATTTCGGATGGGCACGGCAGGACCGCAAAGACCGGCCGCGCGTATCAATCGGCGCCAAGATGGTCGCCAACCTGCTGCGTTCCGCAGGAGCCGACCGGGTGATGACCTGCGACCTGCATGCCGACCAGATACAGGGATTCTTTGACTTCCCGGTTGACCATGTCTATGCGAGCAACGTGTTCCTCGACTACATCAGGGGACTCCACCTCGCCAACCTGTCCATCGCCGCGCCGGACATGGGCGGGGCCAAGAGGGCAAATTCGTACGCAAAGGCTCTCGACTGCCCCGTGGTCATCTGCCACAAGACCAGAGAGAAAGCCAATGTCGTGTCCAACATCACCGCGATAGGGGAGATAGAGGGACGCGACATCGTCATCGTCGATGACATGATTGACACTGCGGGTACACTGCGCAAGGCCGCCGAGGTGCTGGTGGACAAGGGGGCGTCGAGCGTCCGCGCCTGCGCCACGCACGGCGTGCTGAGCGGCGACGCTTTTGACAACATAGCGGCCAGCCCCCTCAAGGAGGTCATAATCACTGACACCATCCCGCTGCGCGCCCCGCAGGGTGCGGACACTTCCAAGATATCGGTGGTGTCGATGGCGCCGGTATTTGCCAGCATCATACGCAAAGTTTACAATTACGAACCCATCAGTCCCGACTTTATCCACTGATGCTCAAGCTCATCCTCATAACCGCCGCAGTTGTGGCGCTCTGCGTGTTCGGGATGTGTTTCAACATCATATTCCGCAAGGGCGGCAAGTTCCCCGAATACGAGGTCGGGGAGAATGCCGAGATGCGCAAGCTGGGCATCAAGTGCGTCAGGCAGGAGGAGGCCGAAGAGAGGGCCAAGCGCCGGGGGAAAGGGACTGTCAAAATTGAGTGCAATGAGTCTTGTAGCGATTGTGGGCAGGCCCAATGTCGGTAAGTCCACCCTGTTCAACCGCCTTGTAGGCATGCGCCAGGCCATAGTCGATGACACGGCCGGAGTGACGAGAGACCGCCACTACGGCGTGTGCGAATGGAACGGCAGGGAGTTCTCCGTGGTGGACACCGGCGGATACACGACCAACTCCGATGACGTGTTCGAGTCGGCCATTCGCCGCCAGGTGGAGATTGCCATCGAGGAGTCGGATGCGGTGCTGTTTATGGTGGAGGCCGCCACTGGCGTCACGGACTATGACGCGGCCATCGCCCAGGCGCTGCGGCGTTCGCGCAAGCCTGTCATTCTCTGCGTCAACAAGGTGGATACTGGGGACAAACTGTTCGACGCATACCAGTTCTACTCCTTGGGGCTGGGCGAAGTGTGGAGCATATCAGCCGCCAACGGCAGCGGCACAGGAGACCTGCTGGACGAGGTTGTGAGGGTGCTGCCTCCAGAGGAGGCCAGCGAAGACAAGGAACTGGACTCGCTGCCCCATGTGGCGATAGTGGGCAAGCCGAATGTAGGCAAGTCCTCGCTTGTCAACGCGTTGCTTGGGGAGGAGCGCAACATAGTCACTCCTGTAGCCGGGACCACGCGGGACTCCATTTCCACGAGGTTCAACAAATTCGGGCACGAGTTTGTGCTGGTGGATACCGCCGGCATGCGCAAGAGAGGCAAGGTCCACGAAGACTTGGAGTTCTATTCCGTAATGAGGTCAATCAGGGCCATCGAGCATTCGGATGTCTGCGTGCTGATGCTGGACGCGACAAGCGGCATGGAGGCGCAGGACATGAACATATTCAACCTGATTCAGCGCAACCGCAAAGGCTGCGTGGTGGCTGTCAACAAGTGGGACTTGTTTGTCAAGGACAGCAAGACGCTGCGCGAGTATGACCGTTCGCTGCGCTCCAGGCTGGCGCCTTTCAGCGATGTGCCTATAATATTCACCTCGGTGACGCGCAAGCAGCGCATAATGGATGTGCTTGACGCTGTTGCCCGCGTCTCGGACAATTACTCTCGCAAAATCCCTACTGCAAGGCTCAATGAGACGCTGCTGCCGGCCATAGAGGAGACTCCGCCGCCGGCGTGGAAGGGCAAATATGTCAAAATCAAATATGTGACGCAGCTGCCGACGAGATTCCCGGCATTCGCGTTCTTCTGCAACCTGCCGCAGTATGTCAAGGAGCCGTACAAACGCTTCTTGGAGAATCAGATACGCGCCTCCTACGATTTCTGCGGCTGCCCCATCCAGATCTACATCCGCAAAAAATAATCCGTTTGAGCGTAGCGATG